>JAGSHA010000104.1 GCA_023954795.1 Oceanospirillaceae bacterium
AGTGCTCATGAGTATCGATCTGACTTTTCAGCTGGTGGATCTCTTGCTCTGTTTGCGCTGCGTTGAGCGGTTTAACCAAAAAATCCCATACCCTCATACGCAGTGCCCAAATTGCCAGCGCTTCAGAATGTTGCTCTGTTAGCAGCAAGACGGGCAAGGTCGGAAAATTCATCCGCGTGGAACGTAACAGATCTAAACCGTACTTATCTGGAAAGTCGTAATCAAAACAGATCGCGCTGGGCGTCATATCGGAAGGCGTCAACATCGCTGCTTGATCTGCGCCGATCATCCGTACAACGAAATACTTTTCAAACAGGATAGAAACGCCTTCTTCACTTCTGGAGGCCTTCATGTCTATCCAGAGTAGGACTGATTTTTCCATGAATTTCCCTTCCATTATCACGATACATGTGATCCGAAAGTGTACAGTTACCGTTATGTAACTATTACGTGCTGTAAACACTGTTTCATCTATTTTAGTTTATATCTGTACATCTATTAGTCATTTATCCCTCTTTATAGTGTAAATCTCATGAAACATTTTCATTGCTGAGCGTATGGTCCAAAAATTAGAATAGTGACAAGGTTTTCGCAAGATAGTCCCAATGCCCTTCCAAATCCCCTCCTATAGTTCCCAGCGTGAGTTGATTGACATACCTGCATGCGAACGCTGATTCAAACAAGCAGGACATGCAAAAACCCGAGGACGGAACAATGAAAACTCTTAAAGACACACTGATTGCTTTTCTGAAAGAAGAAGAAGGTCTGACCACTGTTGAGTACGCGGTGGCGGGTAGTTTGATTGCGGCGGCAGTGGTAACTGCGTTTACCGACCTGGGTACTGAAGTCGGCAACGTTATCAACTGTATTACTGAAGACATTGGCGGTACCCCAACTACTGCGTGCGTATAAAAGTCGCTTTCGGAAAGCATCAGACAGGAGGCAAACAATGTTGGATTATCAAACGTATGATCTATCGACTGTTTTTCTTCTGCTGGTGCTGGTGGTTGCGGCGCTGATTGATTTGCGTCGTAACCGTATTCCTAACTGGTTGACCTTTAGCACCTTTGGCATTGGACTGAGCTTACAGCTGATATTCCTGGGCAGTGATGGATTGATAAATGGCTTGAGTGGGGCTGGCGTTGGCCTTGCCCTGCTGTTGCCTTTTTTCCTGATGGGAGGGATGGGTGCTGGAGATGTAAAGCTTATGGCAGCTGTGGGTTGTTTTATTGGAATGACTCCGGTGCTGCTGGCCACTGCCTTCAGTTTGCTATTAGCCGGTGGCTACGCATTGTTACTGATCGGCGTGAAAGGGCAGCTGTCTGCATTTATGCAGCGCTACATGGTTAGTGTACAAACACGCACCTGGATCCTACCTGAAACTAACTCAATTGCTCGGCGTCGATTCCCGTTTGCACTGGCTATTGCAGGGGGAACGGTGATCGCACTTGGATGGTATTCAAAACTTGATTTCTACCATCTCACTTCTGAACTGAGCTATCAGTGGCAACTATTGGGAGTAGGACAATGAATTCCCATGCACTTAATGAATCCCTTTTACAAGAAGAAAGCGGCCTGAAAACCTTAGCGCCACGACCTACAACAGTGGAAGGAACAGGGCTTACCCAGCATTTTCTGGCCGAGCTTTTTGTAAAACATATCAATGATGCGGGCTTACTGACACTTAAGCAGCTGATGCAGCGATTAGCCCTGTCAGGTCCGGTGATCGAAAACATCATAAGCTTTTTGCGAAAAGAAGTGCTGATTGAAGTCCACTCCCGTGGATTTGAGCATCGTGAGCTGTTTTATGGATTGACACAACGTGGTCGAGATTACGCTTTTGATGCTATTTCTAAAAGTGGATATGTGGGACCTGCTCCCGTACCAATCGATCTATACCGAGAGGTGGTGAGCGCACAGTCAATTCATCGCTATACCGTAACGCGAGATCAATTCTGTCGAGCTTTCTCCAAAGTGACACTCAAAGCAGAACTTAAGGATCAGCTTGGGCCAGCGCTCAATTCCGGTCGCGCGATATTTATATATGGTCCTGCGGGAACTGGTAAAACATATATCACACAGAAAATGCTTGGACTGTTTGATGACAGTTGCCTTATCCCCTATTCCCTGGAGGTTGATGGATGCGTTGTCAGTTTGTTTGACCCACTAATTCACCATCCGGTTGAAGAACTGAAAGTCAATCCGAACCTTCGTTTGAATGACGACTATGATGCTCGATTCGTGCTGTGTGAACGTCCGGTGGTGATCACCGGGGGGGAACTAGGCATGGATATGCTGGAGGTGAATTATAACCCGGTGCTTAAAGAGTATCAGGCACCGTTACAGCTGAAAGCAAATAACGGCATGTTCATCATCGACGATATGGGGCGTCAGCGTGCGACACCGATGGAGATCTTCAACCGTTGGATTGTACCACTCGAGGAGCACAAAGATTACCTGACGTTGGGCGCGGGTAAACACGTGCAGACCCCATTTGATCAAGTGGTCGTTTTCTCCTCTAACATCAATCCGCTGGATCTGGCCGATGAGGCTTTCCTACGACGCATTGGCTACAAAGTGTATTTCGGTTTTCTAGAACCAAACCACTATGAGCAGATCTGGCGGCAGGAATGTGCCGATCGCAATATTCCGTTTGACCCTGAATTACTGCACTACGCACTTTACCAGTTACATGGCACTAAGGGTGTTGCTCTGCGTCCATGTCATCCTCGCGATCTACTGGGGATGGCTTGGGATCGATTCCAGTATCAGGGGGGGGACGGGCAGCTACAGCCTGAACACCTTGACTGGGCGTGGAGCAGTTACTTTGTCAGTCTGGATGAGCAAAAACAGATGACCGAACGTTAATGCCTCTAGGGAGGGTTTGATCATGATTAAAAGTAGAACGGTGACCTTGTTCGTTCTATCCATCGCCTTTGCCGTGGGCGCAGCTTGGATTGCAAATAATTGGATCAGTTCGCAACAGCCGACGGTGGCAAAGGCTGAAGTAGGAACGCCGGTTGTGCTGGCCGCTTTAGACATCCCTTATGGGCACGGTATTGAGAAACGCCATCTCAAGGTCGTGATGATGCCGAAAGATGTGGCTCCGAGTAACAGCTTCCGCACCGTTGATGACGTCATCGGTAAGGTTTCCACCGATATTATGCTGCCCGATGAAGTTGTTCGTGTTGAGCGCGTTTCTGATCATTTAGAGGGGGCGACATTGGCAGCATTGATTGAGCCTAATATGAGGGCTTTTACCGTCCGTGTTAATGATGTTGTCGGAGTGGCGGGTTTCCTGTTGCCGGGTAACAAGGTTGATGTGATCGCGTCTCGCTCGTCCAGTGGTGGTGGTAAGCGGGTGATTACCGAAACCGTGTTGAAAGATATCAAGGTGCTAGCTGTTGACCAGACCGCCCGTACCGATAAAAACGACCCCGTAGTCGTACGTGCCGTTACATTGGAGGTGACACCTAAGCAGGCCGAGCGTCTGGCAAAGGCGAAGGGAGAAGGCACCATTCAGCTGACGCTACGTAACCCGATAGAGGAACCACCGAAACAGGTAGCAAAAGCAAAACCGAAACCCAAACGTACCTATGTTGCACCACCTAAAGTGATCGTGATTAAAGGTACCGAGTGGCAGTCGAAGAAGGTTCCGATGTAATGCAGTTGCACAACAAATGAAGTGTGGAGATTCATGAAGCCTTAAAAGACCTCGTGATCAAGCCACAAGGGAAAGCAGAGGAATGATCATGGCATATTCAGCAACCATAATGCATGCAGGCCGTCACAGCCTGTCGGAAAGATGGCTTTTGCAGCTGCTCATGCTGCTGCTGATCGCTTCACTGGCGTTCAGTAAGGTAGATGCAGCAGAGGCCGTTGCTCTGGAAAGAGTCGCTCAAACCGTTAATGTTCCGCTTTATAAATCCCGGATTATCCAGCTTGGAGGTCCGGTGCACAAAATATCAGTAGGTAATAAAGAGGTGGCTGATATTTTGGTGATGCGCTCCAATCAGGTGTATATCGTCGGGAATGGGATAGGTACCACCAACATCCTTATGTGGGACAGTAAGAATAATCTCACTCAATCGCTGGATGTGGAGGTTACCCCAGACCTGAATTCCTTAAAAGCTAAATTACATCAGCTTCTGCCGGGTGAATCTATCCGGGTGAATATGTCTCAGGGTGCGATTGTCCTAAGTGGGGAGGTCTCAAATGCGGTGAGCATGGATACCGCAATGAAAGTGGCTGATAGCTTTCTTCAGAAACCCTCATCGGAAGGCGCAACTCAACAGGGAAGTGTGATCAACCTCATGGGAATAGGCGGGTCTCAGCAGGTGATGCTGAAGGTCACAGTTGCAGAGGTATCACGATCGGTTATCAAACGACTCGGCGTCAAATTTCACACGTTTGTAACGGGTCAGCATACTAACTTTGGCGCTGTGAATGGTGGGGCTACATTTCCTGACTCTGTATCCATTGGAGAGGTTGGTGACACCAATACTGTTGCAAGTGCCCGCACCGGCTTATTTAACTCGGGCGGTATTGTTGGACCTGCGGTTGATGAGTTTGCACCGGGTGATCTTGCCATTGCTGACAAGGGATTATTTGCGGGTTACTTAGACGATAACTTTCTATTTTCCCTCGCCATTGATGCTGCTAAAGAGAACGGGCTGGCCAAGGTTCTGGCAGAACCAACATTAACTGCCTTAACCGGACAAGAAGCTGAATTCCTTTCTGGTGGCGAATTCCCAATTCCAGTGCCAAATGAAGATGGTATTACGATCGATTTTAAAGAATTTGGGGTGGGCTTAAAATTCATTCCCGTCGTGCTTGATTCTGGTCGTATCAATCTCAACCTGAATGTGAGTGTCAGTGAGTTGACTGCTACAAGTGCCATAACCCTCGGGTCAGGCTCCTCCAGCGGTGGCTTCTTTGTCCCTGCGCTGACTAAGCGTAGTGCTCGTTCAACCGTTGAGTTGGGTGATGGTCAGACAATCGGTATTGCCGGGCTGATCAATGAAAACATGCGTGATGCTGTGTCGAAATTCCCTGGTTTGGGTGACATTCCTGTACTGGGGCATTTGTTCCGTAGCCAAGAATTTGAAAAAGGTGAAACGGAGCTGGTTATTTTGGTGACGCCAACCTTAGCGCAACCCTTTAATGCCGATGAAATCGTGTTACCAGGGGCAGGGTTTGTTGAGCCGAACGACTTTGAATTCTATCTACTGGGTCGCACGCACAGTGTTGTTTCCTCCAGAGACGACAGTACAGAAACGGAATCTACTACGGGTGACGAGCCAGCCACATCTACGAACACTGATGAGCCGGCAGCCCAGAGCTTTGCGATTGATGATTCAGATTCTGTCATACGATCGGCCGCGGGTGGTTCAGAAAGTACCTTTGGTCACAGCATAAATTAGCGGAGGACAGAACCATGAAATTATCAGAGATGCAGTTGCCCATTGGTGTCCTCATGTTAACCGCAGTGCTGGCTGGATGTGCTGGTTATGGTAACGCGCCGCTGGACAAGCAGGGCGCAGCATATCATCAAATTTCAGAACATCAGACGGCTTATCCGGAAAAAGAGGTTGCGGACGGCAATCCCAATTTGGATGGCTCAATTGCAGCACGGGTGATCAAAACATATCGCGCGGATGCTGGTGACAGACAAGCCGTTAAAAATACCATTGAGGTCAACATTGGCCGTAAGTAGGCCTCTATGGATACCGCATATTCCGCTGATTTGGAATGTGTTCCTGAAATATGAAGTTGAATAGGAGGAACTGACGATGGACAGACCTTATTCAACCCGTAAGGTTATTCCGCGGGCCCAGCAAGGGCAGCGTGGTGTGGTGATGATCATGGTCACCATTGGGATGGTTGCAATATTGGCGGTCGCGGGTCTTGCGCTGGATAGTGGCCACCTGTTTCTAACCAAAACACGTTTACAGAATGCTGTTGATTCCGCCGCGCTAACTGCTGCAAAAGTATTGAAAAGCAGCGATAGCATGGTTGATGCTACCGCCGCGGCACGGGCGACTTTTGAGGAAAATCTGTCAGCGCCGGGTAATGATCTGATCGCTGATGCCTACGATGATGGGAACGGTGACCTTGTGCTGACCGTGCAGTATTCAGCCACATTAAACCCATTTACACCTTCTGCAACACCACCCTATGTTCGGGTCATTGCGGACAGTGTGTCATTAGATACTTGGTTAGCACGTGTTGTAGGTGTTGATCAGACAGAAGCCGTCGCGAGTGCTGTGTCGGGCCCAGTTGCGGTGACGGGCATCTGCGATTTGGTGCCGATGTTGGCCTGTGGTTGTGAGCCTGGGACGCCGGGTTGTTGTGACGGAGGAAGCGATGCGGGATGCGCCCCTGATAGCTATTACGGTTATACCGTCCCTGATGCATCGACTGATTTGGTAATGGACGATGTTACCTCCGTCAAAATATCGGCTGGTAATAATGACGATATTGGTCCAGGGAACTTCCATCTATTGCGTTTGGGTGACAATCAGGGCGGTAACTACATTCGTGATGCGCTTGCGGGGGCGACGACAGGACTGTGTGCTGATTACGATCCTGTTTCGGGCGAGGAGACTGTTGATTCTGAGCCTGGTAACAAAGTGGGACCGGCATTGGATGGGTTGAATGCTCGTTTTGATGGAGGGACATTTGGTAGCGGGCAGGACCAAGAATATGTGCCACCCGATTACGTCATACAGGAAGCATTGGAAGATGTGAGTGACGAGCTAGTACTCGGTGATGATGGCAGTGTGCAGACAGAAGATGGCGCCACAACTCCTGATCTTTTCGACTACAACGATTACTTGGGAGCCGTTGATGGCAGCTGTGGCAATGGTGAGACCTGCAATTTAAGTGGTGAGCCTTTCCGACGCATGATGGTATTGCCCATCGGCCATTGTTCCGGTCTTTCTAACGGTACCAGTTCCCCCATTTCTGTTCAGGGATATGGCTGCTTTATGCTTCTGCAACGTGGCTCGCAAGGTAATAACGGAGCTGATTTCTTCGGGCAGTTTGTTGGTAGTGCCAGTGCACGGGGCTGTGATGTCGCGGGTGGTATAGACCCGGGTGCTTCACCCAGTTTGCCAACTCAGATTGTGCTGTTCCGTGATCCCGATAGTGGAGATTCCTGATGAATATTTCAGCGACTGTCTGTGATCAAAGGAAGAAACAATCCGGCGTGGCAATCATTGAGTTGACCGTCGCTTTACCCCTGCTTTTGTTGCTTTTTGTTGGTGTGGCTGAGATGGGACGTTTGTTGTATGACTACAACACCTTAACCAAAGCTCAGCGCAATGGCGTTCGCCACTTGGCAATCCATGCTGAAACCGGGAACACCGATATTTATGTTAACGGGTTTTATGGTACGGAAGCGACTAACTTGGTGGTCTATGGAAATACCGTTGGAACTGGAGCCCCCTTACTAGAGGGATTTACAGTTGACGATGTGACAGTAGATGATCCCACTGCCGATGAAGTGCGTGTCACGGTTGCATATGACTATACACCGATGGTGTTTACTGCAATTCCGGGCTTCGGACTTTTTGATGATATCACGCTCGGCATGACTTTGAGTTCTTCAGTCACTATGCGTGCAATGAGGGGGGGCTAAGTCAATGATCAAAATCCCAAACCTTAGAAAACAGAAAGGCATGACCAGCGTTGAGTTTGCGGTTGTTGGTGGGGTGTTCTTTGTAGTCCTGTTCGCCATTATGGAGTTTGGCCGGGTCATGTTCGTTATGAACATGTTGGATGAGATTACGCGGCGTGGCGCACGCCTTGCTGCAGTCTGTCCAGTGGATGCTGCTTCCCAAACATTTGTCAGCAATCAGGCGCGCTTTAATGGTGACTATCTGTCTGAACTGACGACAGAGATGGTAGATATCGAATACTTTGAAGAAGATGGTGATCCGGCTGACCTGAGTAACCCTACCTCTGCCGTGACCCTTATTCGTTATGTACGGGCCAGTATCAATGGCTACCAGCATCAACTGCTGATACCTGGTTTTAATGTAACTGTTCCTGTACCTGACTTTTCTACAACGATTCCAAGTGAAAGCCTGGGTGTACATCCGGATGGAAGCTCGGCGAGCTGTACTTAGGGAGATGAGCATGATGAATGACTTGGTAAATCATACCACGCATCAGGCCCCGATAGATCTAGGTCACAGGGATTGCCAGATATTAATTGCAAGCCGTTCCACCGCTGCGGTGGACAGCCTTCAGACAATACTGGCGCCACTACCAAAGACCAAGATCAAAACACAGGTGCTGGTGAATGGTCACATAGATCCGCTAGGTGGGCTTGATCGATTACCTGATCTATTGGTATTTCGGTTGGATTCGAACTGGGAAGTTGAGCTGGAAGCATTAAATGCGCGGCCACCATCACAGAGACCACCGATGATTATTGTCAGTGCCGAGAGTGATCCGCAAGTTATGCGTTCCAGCATGCAAGCAGGGGCACGTGATTTTTTTGTCGAACCGTTTGATCCTGAAGAAGTATTGCGCTCTATCGAGCACCTCAATCGGGAGCTGTTGGATAATCCTTCGCAGCAAGACGCACGGATTACGGTGGTGATGAATGCCAAAGGAGGCTCAGGCGCGAGTCTGATCGCATCTAATGTCGCCCATGCGCTGTGTCAGGAGTACGAACAGCGAGTTGCATTGGTGGATTTGGATCTTCAGTTCGGCTCACTTTCCTACTATCTGGATCTGCATCTGAAACATGGCATAAAAGAGGCGTTAGATAACGTTGATGATCTGGATGCCATCGCGTTGGATGGTTATTTGGTGAAGCATGCGAGTGGATTGCGTGTTATGGGGGTGGAAGAGGGACGCATCATTCTCAACGATGAGGTGTCTAGTGAACGGCTTAGACATTTAATTGCGTTGATGGCGCGTGCCCATCATCACGTCATTATAGATGTCCCTCGCCAGATCGACCTTATCACCTCAACTGTTCTTGAAATGGCAGATCAGGTCATCATTGTCACGCAGCAAAGTATTACCCACTTACGTGATACAGCACGACTGATGGATGTATTACGTGATGACCTTGAAATACCGGATGAAAACTTACAGGTCGTTGTAAACCGTTACCAAAAAAACTCCCTGATCACCCGTACTGAGGTGGAAAACGCGCTGAAACAGCGGTCTCTAATGTGTATTCCTAACGACTTTAAAAATGTAACTGACAGTTTAAATGATGGTAT
>JAGSHA010000347.1 GCA_023954795.1 Oceanospirillaceae bacterium
ATACCAGCCGATGCGGGTATTGATGTCGGTGTTGTTGACTGCGCTGGCACCTACGAGGATCAGTACCTCCTGACTGCCGGGCGAGGGGATCGGTAGGTCCGTTTTGTATTCGAGCTTTTCCAGGCCGCCGTGTCCGGTCAGGACAACGCCACACATCAGGTTGGTTGTGCTTGTGTCATTCATAGCAATCTTCACTGTTCTAAGGCGCAGAGCGCATTGTTCATAATAGGTCAGGCATCGGTTCCTGTCGGTTTACGATTTATCAGGCTATTACCGAGCTTGCTTGTTACCTTAAAAAACGCATAGAGTTTAGACAAACGAATAGTTGTTAGCTGATAGTTTAGATTTTCTGAACTGATTGCGATGGTATAGGTTGGAGATCATTGTGGAGCAGATGCTGGATCTGGAGTTGCTGCGCACTTTTGTCATGGTGTCGCGCACGGGCGAGTTAAAAAAGGCCGCGCAGAAAGTACATCGTTCGCAGGGTGCTGTCAGCATGCAGATGAAACGACTCGAAGAGCTGACGGGTAACCTGCTGATGGAGCGTGGCAATCGAGGAATTCGCCTGACCGACGCCGGTGAAACCTTGCTGCGTTACAGCGAAGAGATGATTTCGTTGAATAGTGCGGCGTTGTCGGCACTGGGTGGAAAAGATGTCTCGGGGCAGCTGAGCTTTGGTATCCCAACGGATTATGCACAGAACTTTCTGCGCTTTTTTATGCCGGTACTGGCGAATGAACTGCCCAATCTGGACGCTAAAATTGTCTGCGCGCGCAGCCGGAGTTTGCGACAGCAGATAGCCGAAGGCAAGTTGGATGTAGCGATTGTGGCGGATGAACCCAGTGTATCCGATGAAGAACTGCTCTGGAGCGAACGTCTGGTATGGTCTGCACCTGTCTGTGCTAACCTGGAACAGCAAACGGTGCTGCCTGTCGCAGTCTATGAAGATAACTGTATTGTCCGGGATCTGCTATTGGAGGCGTTGAGAAAAGCGTCCATTCCCTATCGCATCGTATTTTCCAGCCCAATTCTGGAGAACATTGCGACGGCGGTTGAAGAAGGATTTGCGATCTCGTTACTGCCGGAATCATTGCTGTCGGCACACAATGTGAGGCAACTGCCCAGCGGCGTGTTGGGCAGTGATCAGTTATTGAAAATCAATATGATTCACCGCCCTGAAATCGAAACGTCAACGCTTATGCGGGTATCTGATTGTTTTCGACAAGCCTCTGATAAACAACAGCAACAATCTGTTACCCGTTAGCAAGACTCAGGCGACAACAACGATCATCGGGTTTAGGGATCGGTATCGTACGCCTGATATTCAACGGCGACGATTTCGTACCAGACATCGTCACCGTTGGGTTTGTGCAGCCAGATCTCGTCGCCGATCTCTTTTTTCAGTAGCTGCTTTGCCAGCGGTGAATCCATGCTGATGTAGTCGCTGCCGGGTTCGATCTCATCAGGCCCGACAATACGATAACGATGACGGGTTTCTTCCTCATCTTCGATGGTGACCCAGGCACCAAAGAACACCTTGTCCCGATTTTCAGGGATCCGATCAACCACGGTGATATCTTCCAGTCGCTTAGAGAGATAACGTACCCGGCGGTCGATCTCCCGCAGCTGCTTTTTACCGTAGATGTATTCCGCATTTTCTGAGCGATCACCTTGAGCCGCCGCTTCTGAGACCGATTGAGTGATCTCCGGGCGTTTTACTTTCCACAGGTATTTCAGCTCATCGTTCAGGCATTTATAGCCTTCCGCAGTGATATACTTGGACTTCTTCGGTTGGGGTGGTCGCCAGCGGCCCATACACATCCTGACAGTCAGTTACGTTTGCGCAGAAGCAGACGTAAGATTGAACGAATCGTTAAATAATTAGATAAAGAATTTTAGCCTGTCGCCGATAAGAATGGGACAGCAATTTAATTTCTGCTTAATGCAGCCCGGTGAGATGCAAACAGAGAAAATTCAGGCCCGTATAGAAACATATACCTCGAATCTGACCCAAGCGGTACAGAGTGGTAGCGGTGCCCAGTTTTCCATGTTACTTAGCCTGATTGCCGCCAATCAGGAGATGCCATCCTCGGGGCGTCCGGCCATACGCGGTGAAGGTTTTGAACTGCCTGAAACCGATCTGCAGTATCCCAATCCGAACGACCTTTACGATGCGGATGTGACCGAACGGTTGAATCTGTCGGTGAATAAACACCAGCGTGGTGAGTTTGCCTACATCAACAGCTATATCGAAACTGAAGCTTTAGTACCGTCTCAAAGCCGCCGGGTGAATGATTCACTGGCGAAAATGGGACTGATTTCAGGCGGCGCCATGCTGAGTGAAATCGCAACCTCACAGCAGCAGATCAGCCAGACTGCCTGATACTTTCCTTTCTTTAGTATGCCCTATTCGCTTTTAACCGGGATATTCCAGCCGCGTTGCACGGTGGAACGGTCGTTAAAGCGCCCCATGTATTCAATTGATGTTTTTTAGGCTATCCCGTCCTGTCCGTCGATGACAATTTACGGATGCGGGTCTTGTTCCGTCGTTAGAACAGGCGGTGTTGGAAGATGTGGGGATGGCGTAGTTGCTGTATTGACGAAATGCATTCGCGACCCGATTTATCGGGGATATGGAACGGGGCCGAACCAGCCAAAAGGGCTGGCGGCTTTGTTAGAACTGCTGGATGAGCAGCTCGATCGGTTTAAAAGCGTGTTGCGTTAACAGGCAAGCGATTAGAGATGTCTGGGCGTCGGGTGTTTAGCTGGTGCGCCACTGAACTTTTTCCTGCTCGCCGTTTTCTACCTTCCACCACTCATCCGGCTCATCGCCATCGGCCCAGCCGCCCGCGATGCAACGGATCTGCGTGTCCATCTCGGCAGCTGCTTGTGCGGCACAGTCCAGATCGGTGGCCCAGAGTGTTTTGTCGGACTTGAACCAAATGCTGGTCCAGGCTTTGCCTACCACTTTCTCGTGAATCATCACGGGAATCGTGGCATCCGCCAGTCCGGCTTTGTACTCATGAACCGTGCCCTGGGAGAAGTCGGTATTGAGCACGTCAAAGCGCTGGCGCAGCCAGTGCTCGATCTCTTCCAGTGAGCGGTTCTTTACGTAGATCTCAATATCGGGATGGCGTTGATCAGTCATCGGTTTGCTGTGTACTCAGAATTCTAAAAAGGCGAAGGACGCTTAGGCAAATATAGCCAAACGCCGCGAGAATGATACCCGTACCTGCTATGGCCAGACCCAGCAGGGCCAGACTTTCCTGCAGCAGTGAACTGCGTATCAGAAATTCGGATGTTGCAATCAGTATCGCACCCAGCGCAAACAGACCAAAACCGCTGATCAGCAGTTTCAGGTTTTGCTGGTAGTTATCTGCGCGGCGAAAGAGCCAGCGCTTGATCGGATGCATAGGACGCGTTTTCATCAACAGGTTCTTGGCGGTTATCGGCGACGAAAGAGTCCCAGTTTAACATCTAAGGTCAGGTTCAGCTGCTCTAGCTGGGCGAACTGTTCGCGCTTGGCCTGAGCCATACGCTGGCTGTGGGGTGTCATCCCCAACAATGTCTGAATACTTGGATTGTCGTGCAGTGCAAAACCGTAGTTTACCTCGGTAATACTTTGCAGCTCGAACAAGGATTCCAGTTGCTTGACTGGATCGTAACCCGATGGACGCACCTCGTCGTAGATCAGCTCTCGCAGTTCAATCAGGTGTTGCTCGCCGGTCCAGGCCAGTAACAGGAGTCCATCCTGTTTCAGTGGCTTGGCAAAGGCTTCGGGCATCAGGCGGCTGAACAGAACGGTCAGAACGTCCAGGCTGCTGTCGGGCACCGGAATGTTGGCACCGGAAGCGACCAGCCACTCGATGCTTTTACTGCGGGTGCAGGCGGCTTTAACGGCATGCTTGGAGATATCCAGACCGATCAGTTGATCCTGCCGACCGGCGTCGGTTAATGCCTGTTCCAGTGCGGCGGTGTAA
>JAGSHA010000484.1 GCA_023954795.1 Oceanospirillaceae bacterium
CAGCGCAAATACCAATTCAGTCCCTTCACAAAACTCGGCCACTGACATAAAACTGGAGAGTCTCATCGACAGTTGACGACTACGGCCGATTGTTTGGAGTTTCCGGTCCATCGACCCCGGCCCCGTACCTGTAATAGACACCATGCCGTGGCGGCAGCTGACGTACTGATCCAACGTCATCGTCTGCACCAACGGATTATCTTTGTCCATTACACAGATCGATCCCATCGTATCAATCAAAACTCGATGAAACTGATCCGTGGCAAATTCTGGCTCCAGCCCCGTCAGACTAAAATGCACCGAACCCTCATCCAGCTTTCTGAAGTGATCGGGTGTTTGGGGCACCAGCTCAATCTTGAGATTTGGGGCTTCGTTGTGCAGGACCTTGGTCAATTTCGGCAGGTAAAGCGCCGCCTCCAAATCCAGACCGGTCATACGCAGGGTATCCACCGCAGAAGCCGGGTCGAACTGTATCGGTTGGATTAAACTGCTCGCGCCCTGCAACAAAGCGTTCAGGCACGGCAATATCTCCTGAGCGCGGGCACTCAGATCATATCCCTCTCGGGTACGCACCAGTAAGGGATCGCCGAACATATCGCGTAATCGCTGCAGTGCACGGCTGACCGCAGGCTGACTCATATGCAGTTCCTGCGCCGCACGCGACACATGTTTCTCACGCAACAACGCCTGCAAGACCACTAATAAGTTCAGATCGACCGAACGAAGATTCACTTCACGCATAACGAACATATAACCCATGCATTAGACTGATTCAGTCTGAGTGATTAAAGTTAATTTCACAATGTGATTGCATCGCTGAATATCAGAAACCTTTATAAAACAAAGCTATAAAGATATTTCAATATTGAGAATCAATCGTATTAAGTTGGATTTCTGCAACACAGCGTTCGCAAATTTAAACGGCACCTTTAACCGTTGGTTTTGTCTTAACGCGAAGCATGCAATCCAAGACACCGTCTTTACGTTAGGAAATCAGCCTCAATGGCCCTGAACAAACGCATTTTAAATGACACGCACAACTACGGCTGGGGATTTATAGCGATCCACTGGCTGATGGCGTTGGCAATTATCGGGCTTTACCCGCTGGGTCTGTATATCGACAGTCTCAGCTATTACGATCCGGAATACCGTACCGTACCGCACATCCACAAAAGCATCGGTATTCTGGTGATGATGGCGCTGGCGCTACGATTACTCTGGCGCACCGGTAATCGCACACCGGAAGAACTGCCACAACCGAAACCGCTGGCACTGGCGACAAAAGCGGTCCACCTGCTGCTGTATGCGTTGATGCTGGTCTCACTGATCTCCGGTTACATGATCTCCACTGCCGACGGTCGTCCGATTGAAGTCTTCGGCTGGTTCAGCGTACCCGCCTTTGCAACCGGTATGGAAAACCAGGAAGACGTGGCCGGTGCAGTGCACTGGTACTCAACTACCCTATTAATTGTGCTGGCAGGGCTACATGCGCTGGCGGCACTGAAACATCATTTCGTAAACAAAGACGCCACCCTTACGCGTATTTTTGGAATTAAACAGGAAACCCCATGAAAAAATCACTGATCTCTGGTCTGGCTCTGGCTGGCCTGCTGGCAACCACTGCCCCTGTTCAGGCGGCGGATTACGCAATCGATACCAAAGGCGCGCACGCATTTGTGAGCTTCCGTGTAAATCACCTCGGTACTAGCTGGTTGCTGGGCCGTTTCAACAAATTTGACGGCGGTTTCTCTTACAATGCCGAAAAACCAGATGCGTCTGTTGTGAATGTAGAGATCGATACGACTTCTATCGATTCCAACCATGCAGAGCGTGACAAGCACCTGCGCAGCCCGGACTTCCTGGACGTGAGCAAGTACCCGAAAGCGACGTTCAATAGCACCAGCTTCAAATCCAACGGTAACGGCACCGCGAAAATGACCGGTGACCTGACCCTGCACGGCGTGACAAAAACCATCACTATCGATGTGAGCAAAGTGGGTGAAGGCGAAGACCCATGGGGCGGCTACCGCGCGGGTTTCTCTGGCACCACCGAGATCAAGATGAAAGACTTCGGTATCAACTACAACCTGGGCCCACTGGCTGAGACCGTATACATGGATCTCCAGGTAGAAGGTATCCGTAAGTAAGATTTCCTTGTACGACCCTCGTTCTTCCGAGAACGCAAAAAGCCGCCCTTCCCAGAGGCGGCTTTTTTACTATCTGTTCCGCACAATCCGATCAATGTACGAGAATCTCCTACCAACAC
>JAGSHA010000251.1 GCA_023954795.1 Oceanospirillaceae bacterium
AAGCCTTCGAAAACGCGATTACGCTGGATATCGCCATGGGCGGTTCCACCAACACCATCCTGCACTTGCTGGCGATTGCTCAGGAAGCAGAGATCGATTTCACATTGAAAGATATCGATCGTATGTCTCTGGAAGTCCCTCAGCTGTGTAAAGTTGCACCCAACACACCGAAATACCATATCGAAGACGTTCACCGTGCCGGTGGCATCATGGGTATTCTGGGCGAGCTGGACCGTGCCGGGAAACTGCATACCGACGTACCTACCGTACACGCACCAACGATGAAGGAAGCGCTGGACGAGTGGGATATCATGCGCAACCCAACACCGGAAGTGATGGAGTTTTACAAAGCCGGTCCTGCGGGCATCCCAACTCAGATCGCATTCAGTCAGGCAACACGCTGGCCGACGCTGGACGGTGACCGTGAAAACGGTTGTATCCGTTCCCTGGAAAACGCGTTCTCTCTGGAAGGTGGTCTGGCCGTACTGCACGGTAACATCGCACTGGACGGCTGCGTGGTGAAATCTGCCGGTGTGGATGAATCCATTCTGGTCTTTGAAGGCCCTGCGCACATCACTGAATCTCAGGATGAAGCGGTCAGCAACATTCTGGAAGATGAAGTGAAAGCCGGTGATGTGGTGATCGTTCGTTACGAAGGCCCACGCGGTGGTCCGGGTATGCAGGAGATGCTGTACCCGACCTCTTACATCAAGTCTAAAGGTCTGGGTAAAGCCTGTGCCCTGCTGACAGACGGTCGCTTCTCTGGCGGTACTTCAGGTCTGTCTATCGGTCACGTCTCTCCGGAAGCAGCTGCTGGCGGTGCGATTGGTCTGGTGCGTAACGGCGACATCATCCGTATCGACATCCCGAATCGTACGATCGATGTGTTGTTGTCCGACGAAGAGCTGGCTGCACGTCGTGCGGAACAGGATCAGCTGGGCTGGAAACCGGTTGCAGAGCGTCCACGTAAAGTCTCTGCGGCATTGAAGGCTTATGCCAAACTGGCAACCTCAGCGGACAAAGGCGCAGTACGCGACCTGAGCCAGCTGGACTGATATACGCCAATGGCATGGGGACGTTTCCTACGCCCCCATGCCTGCTAAAAACACCGCCTCATACAGCTAAATTTCCGACGTTATGAACTAAGTTTCAAACGGCCGAAGTTTACGTTTTTATGACACGGTGTTTTTTTATGTTTTCAGTTCAGTCAGTTAGGCTATGCTCTGTACTTATGATCTGCACCTATTCAGACAAAAGAGGGAGTTTTCCATGACTGACACCACTGCTGCAAAAGTACTGTTTGTCTGCCGCCACAATGCTGTGCGTTCACAATTGGCCGAGGTCCTTGCGACCAAGATCAGTCATGGGAATGTCAACGCCTACAGCGCAGGTCCCGAACCACACACCATCCCTGATTTTGTCCACCGGCTGGCCTGCGATCTGAACGGTCCTGAGCACATACTGACCAGCAATGCGCTGGATGATATGAAAGATCAGGTATTCGATATGATTATCACGTTGTGCGATAAATCACATGCAGCATTACCTGAACTGGCATCAGACACCCAGCATATCCGTTGGGATTTTCATCATGCGGACAACTGGGAAGAGGTACGTCATCTGGAGATGGAGCTGGCAGACCGCCTGCGCCTGCTGTTCAGCACAAAACACCTGATCTGAGTTCACACCCAGTACAGACTGGCGGCTTCCCACAGGAGCCGCAGCGCCATCACGGAGACGACCAGCCGGAACAGACGCTTAAACTGCTTGGTTGATACCCGGTTCAGCACTTTCAAACCCAGCCATGTTCCAAGCGCCCCGCCCGCGATCATCAGTAACACCAGCGGTAACCATTGCCAGAAGGCAAATCCCACCACGGTAAACACCAGCATTTTCAACAGATGCTGGAAGGTCATGCAGCTGGCAAATGTGGCTGTCAGGCGTAACTTGTCATAATCCTGCCGATGGACAAAACCCGCGACCAGCGGGCCCGTGGCGCCCACAAACATCGACACCAGTGTTGTCAGTGCACCCGCGCCGATACGCCCACGGCTGCTCAGCTCGTGCTTAGCCGGTTTAGGTCCCCACACCAGATAGAGAATGAATAACGCGACACTGACCTGAATCCACTCCAGCGGTAACTGCACTACCACAAAGGAAGCCAGCAACGCGCCTAAGACCGCGCCGATGGCAAAGTAGCGTAGCATCAGCCAATCGATATGCCGCCATGTCATCGTCGCGCGACTGCCGTTAGACCCCACCTGCACTAACCCATGCACCGGAATCAGTGCGCTGATGGGCAGAATACTGGCCAGAATTGCCAGCAGGAGGACACCACCACCGATACCCACAGCGGCGGTCAGAAAGGACGTGAAGCCTGCCGCGATAATCAGCATCACGACGGTGGGCAGATCTAAAACACCCGCGCCCAAGAGGTCGATCCAGTATTCCATATATCCTTTTATCCCGACGAAACGGATCAGTCACTCAGTCTGAGGCACAATCTACACGCTGCGTTTCAGCGGCGGGCAACAGCGTCATAAACTGGTCCAGCGGCACGGGACGACTGAACAAGTACCCCTGACCGAAATCGCAGGCATGTTCTTCAAGAAAAACCTGCTGTACCTGAGTCTCAATCCCTTCGGCAACAACCCGCAGGTTGAGACGGTGGGCCATCGAAATAATGGCCGCAGTAATCTCCATATCATCCAGATGATCCGGGATATCTTTGATAAATTCCCGATCTACTTTCAATACGTTGATAGGCAACGTTTTCAGATAGTTGAATGAAGAGTAGCCGATACCGAAGTCATCAATCGCAATAGTCATGCCCAGCGCTTGTAACTCCTGTAGCGTATTGATCGCCTGCTGCACATCGTGCATCAACAGGGTTTCCGTGATCTCAATTTCCAGTTGGTCCGGCGCAACGCCCGTATCCTCTAAGATCTGAGTGATCATACTGATCAGCTGTGGATCACGGAACTGACGTGCAGAGAGGTTGACCGCGACGCGCAGATGCCCATGCCCCGCCGCTTTCAGTTCGCGCAGCGCTTCGCACGCTGTCGCGATCACCCAACGCCCCAGCGGAACAATGAAGCCGGTCTCTTCCGCCACAGAAATAAACTCCGGCGGTGGCACGATACCCAGTTCAGGATGTTGCCAGCGGATCAGGGCTTCAGCTCCGATAATCTCACCGGTCGTCAGATCCACCTGCGGTTGATAATTCAGCAGAAACTCACCCTTTTCCAGCGCAACCGGCATTTCCTGGGTAAAACGAATATAGGTCTGCAGCTGTTCGTGCAGGGATTCGGTAAAGAAACGGAACTGGTTACGTCCCATCTCTTTCGCCTGATACATCGCCAAATCAGCATGCTTAACCAGAGAATCCGGCTCCGTACCGTCCTTCGGCACGAGCGCAATTCCCAGACTGGTCGTCACCTGTAACTCGGTATCGTCGATGCAGAACGGCCGAGTGAGTGCTGATAGTATGCGTTCGGCGATATGCATCACCCGCTCTTCACTCTCCACCGGGCTGATCAACAACGCAAACTCATCACCGCCCAAACGGGCCGCCACGTCGTGTTCCTGCAATGCATGACGTAAACGACGAGCAACGGCTTTGAGCAGCTCATCGCCAATATGATGACCACGGGTATCGTTGATGGTCTTGAAGAAATCCAGATCAAGCAGCATCACCGCTCCGATGGTGGATTCATTCAGATTGTCCAGCATCAGCCCCAACTGGCTGTAAAACAAGCGGCGATTAGCCAGCCCGGTCAGCTCATCATACAGTGCCAGTTGCTCCATTTTGGCGTGGGCGAGCTTCAGCTCAGACACATCTTCCAGCACGATCACAAAATGGGTCAGCTCACCGAATTCGTTTTTAATCGGCGAAATTGATACCAGAGACCAGAACGTCGAGCCATCTTTACGCAGGCTTTGCAGTTCACCGCGCCAGTTTTTACCTGCCAGGATAGACTGCCACAGAGTTTCGTATTTGCTGGTCGACATCCACTGTCGGCTGAGAATTTCGGGTTGCTGTCCCAACAGCTCCCCCAAATGATAACCGGTCGCTTCCGTATACTTAGGGTTCACATACTCAATAGTGCCTATGATATCGGTGATCATCACCGAAGAGCCGCTGTAGGTAATCGCACTGGATAGCTTACGCAGGGAGGATTCGATATCTTTCCGCTCGGTCACATCCTGACAGGTACCAAAACTCCGCCCGCTGCTGCGGTCGTGTTGGCCAATCATATGCACATATTTGAGGCCAACCGGAGAGTTCACCCGGAACTCGGCTTCAAATGAACCCCCATCCTGAGAAATTCGTTCGAATTCAGACTTCACCGCTGACGCATCGGCCGGGTGGATCTGGGAGAAGAAACTGTCGAAATCCAGCCCGTCCAATTCCGACAGGTACATGATTGGTATCATACTGTCGGAACACCAGAAACTGTTCGTTTCTGCATGCCACTCCCAGCAACCCAGTAACGCAACACGCTGAGAGTCATTCAGACGGCGTTCGGCATTTTCACGCTCAACAATCTGCTGGCTCAGCTCTTCATGTTTTTCCGCTATGGAATCGCGCATCACGCGAAATGCTTGAAAGAAGTCCTGCAAACCACTCTGCGGGGGGTGTGCCGGAATCGGAGAATAGAAGTCTCCATCGGCAATCTGACGAGCTGTTCCGGATATCCGGTCGATCGGTTTCAAAACCAGTTGACGCTGCATCCAGCCGATGACAACGGCCGCCAACAATGCCACTGACAACAAAATCAGCTCTAACATCCGCAGGCGATCGCGCTCAGCTTCAAGAAACGGTGATAGATCCAAAGAGAGATTAAGCTGCGCCAGCGTGCGATCTTCAAACATCACATCCGCAACCAGCCAGTGAGTCGCAGCAAATTGCTGATCCGGCTGTGCCATCGGATAGAGCAATAAGCCATCGGTTCGGGTCAGCGTCAGACTTTGCCAGTGTTTTCGGTCCAGCGACAGCTGATCCAACACATCATAAACGGCCGCCATATCACTGGTCAGTATGGGGTTACGCAGCACCGTACCCAGCAGTTCCAGATACACTTTTTCCTGCGTCAGACGATCTTCTACTTTGTGCTGTTGCCAGTTTGGTAACCAGTGAAACTCCATAAATGCACCGATCAACAGAACCAGCAGCACCAAAGGCAGTACAAGCTTCGTCTGAAAACTCCGCATCAGCGTTGTTCCTCGTAGTAGG
>JAGSHA010000316.1 GCA_023954795.1 Oceanospirillaceae bacterium
CTTCCCCGCCATTGAAGAACTCAGCATTTTAGTCGGGCTCTGGCTCTACTTTATCGCCATGGTCGTTGTGACCCGAGAACGGGGCCACCTCACAGGCGGCATCCTTGATCTGCTCAATCTCAGTGCTCGAAGCCGCGCTTTAATCAAAGGATTCAATGATCTGGTTGGCCTGCTGGTGATCTGTTTCTTTGGTTACTACGCCTTTAAGTACCTGTTTTTCGTTATGAAAATCAACCGAGTCAGCACCAACTTAAGCTGGCCCACTGCATTGTGGGTCTATTCAGCGATTGCCGGTTTCACCCTGATGGCGATCTATAAATTACGCGACCTGTTTATCCACAAAAACTCGTACACCATCTACGACAACAAATCACCACACTCTAAAGATGCGGTACTGGAGGAGGCTTCCCGATGACAACCTTAGCCTTAATTATGCTGCTGATTGTCATCCTTCTGCTGATAGGTATGCCGGTAGCATACGTATTTGGCGTGGGTGCGATTGGTTTTGCTCTGTTCACCGGTAAAAGCATGAGCTACCTGATTCCCCATGCATTCTGGCAGCTTGGCAGTTTTACACTCTTATCCTTACCTCTGTTTATCATTGCAGGGGCATTAATGGGTGCCAGCGGAATCTCTGATCGATTGGTTCAGTTTGTGAATGCCTTTGTCGGTCCTATTCGCGGTGGACTGGGATCAGTGACGATTGTCACCTGCGCCCTGTTTGGTGCGATTGCGGGTTCAGGTGCCTCCGCGATTGCCGCAATCGGTTCTATCATGATTCCTAAGATGGTGGATCAGGGTTATCCACGTGGGTATGCCTCTGCGCTGGTGGGGTGCTCTTCCGTCCTCGCACTGCTGATC
Source organism: Oceanospirillaceae bacterium (assembly GCA_023954795.1). GTDB lineage: Bacteria > Pseudomonadota > Gammaproteobacteria > Pseudomonadales > Balneatricaceae > Pontibacterium. Next base: position 862 of record JAGSHA010000316.1, read on the forward strand.
CCACCCAGTATTCCAATGATCATCTTCGCACTCACCGGTGGTCTCTCGGTGGCGGCGGCGTTTTTATCCACCATTATTCCGGGCATTACCATTGCCCTGATCTACTGCCTGATCAATTACATCTACCTGCGTAAATCAGATAACGTGCAGGTCGAAGAGAAGATCTCCTTGCCTGAACGGAGTCGGGTCATTGCTAAAGCCAGCAAAGAGGCCAGTTGGGCGATATTGATGCCGGTGATTATGCTTGGCGGTATCTATGGCGGTATTTTCACTCCAACAGAAGCAGCAGCCGTTGCGCTGGTTTACACCCTTCCGGTGGGTTTTCTGATCTACCGGGGTCTGAACCTGCAGACTGCGATGACCGCTATTATTCGCGGTGCGGTGAGCACCGGATCGATTATCGCGATGATCTTTTTTCTGTTCGTGATGAGTCGGGTCATGATCATGGAGCAGGTTCCGCAACAGCTGTCAGATTTTTTGATCAGCCTGTCAGATAACAAGATAATCATCTTACTGTTGATCAACCTTCTGCTGATCCTGATTGGCATGCTGGTGGATGATGTTTCTGGCAGTATTCTGGCATCAATTATTTTGCTGCCGGTGGCGATGGATCTTGGTGTTCACCCTATCCATTTCGCGGCGATAGTGGGCACCAATCTGGGACTTGGAAACATTACACCGCCCTGTGCCCCCTTACTCTATATGGCAGGCTCGGTGGGTAATGCGCAGTTCAACGAATATCTCAAACCGACATTGCGATTTATCTGCCTGGGCCACCTGCCGGTTGTACTGGCGGTGACATTTATTCCTGACCTTGCTCTATTTCTGCCACGTCTGTTGATGGGTATTGAATAGTCTGCAAGTAAAATAAAGTTGATCAGGTTACCCCGTTCAACGCCTTTGAGCGGGGTAACCCTTTTAATCTGTACCGATCTGGTGATGCGCCCTTTGCGATCATCCGCCAATACCTGATCATCATATCCCACCAGTATTGGATGACCACACAGCGTCAAAGCAAAGCGAGCTGCTTTACTTATCCTCTGCAGAATCAGCAAAGCTGAAATCGGGCAGATTGGCCCGACCGATCATAATCAGAACAAAGCCACAGGTGAAAAAGAAGAAGGCGGATGCCATATAGCTGGCTGAGATCACGTCTTCCATACCCAGTTCCCGAGATTTAATGATCAACATGATCACACAGAGTACCGCAATACCCTCACTGATAATTCCCGATATCAGAGCGGTTTTTTGTAGGAAGCTTTTTTTCCTCATGGAAATCACAGAACTCGTTAACAGATAGGAGCAATGATCATATCACCTGAAGGAAAGGCCCGTTCGTAAATACACTCATCTATTGATGTATATCGAATACAGCAATACCCAACTTATGTCATGGGGGTCCCAACCTCAGATCTCATTCTGTCACCTGTACTTAATCCGTTAAGCGACCTTCGCGATAATCTTCTAACGCCTGATCAACCTCTTCCATCGTGTTCATCACAAAAGGGCCATACTGAGCAATGGGCTCACCGATCGGTTTACCGGCCAGTAGCAAGAACGATGTACCCAACTGATCCGCAGTGACTTCGACCTGATCCCCCTTGTGCAGAGTGACTGCCTGATCGGTAGCAATTGATCGACCGTCTACTGTCAACGTTCCTTCGTACGGATACAGAAACAGATTGTGGCTTTCCGGCACCGGATAACGGAACACTTCACCCGGCTGCAGCCGCACGTCAAGATACACCGGCTCAGCAACTACACCCGTCACCGGGCCCGTCACGGTCTGATCCTCAAGCGCTAACTGACCCGCGATCACGCGTACACGCCCACCGGATGACAGCGCTACATCCGGCACCTGTTCTGGTTCGATATTCTGATAATGGGCAGGTTTCATTTTCTCGCTGGCGGGCAAGTTAACCCACAGCTGAAAACCACGCATCAGGCCTTCGCTCCGTTGCGGCCGTTCTTCATGAATCACGCCACGGCCGGCGGTCATCCACTGCACACCACCCGGGTTTAGCTCACCTTCATTGCCCATATGGTCGCGGTGAATCATGCTGCCGTTGAGCATATAGGTGACGGTTTCAAACCCCCGATGCGGGTGGGCTGGAAAACCCGCGATATAGTCATCGGCATTGTCTGAGTTAAACGCATCCAGCATCAGGAACGGATCTACCCGCACACTCTGGCGCTGACCCACGCTACGTTTCAGCTGTACGCCCGCACCGTCACTGGTATCGATGGCCGGGATAATCTGTTGAATGGTTCTGATGGTCATGGTGTTTTCTCCGCGTTAGACCTGCTCACGACCATGGACTGCCCACAGGTCAAATTCTGGTCCGACCGGGACGATACCTGTCGGGTTAATCATCCGGTGGCTGCCGAAGTAGTGATGTTTGATGTGATCCATATCGGTGGTTTCCGCCACACCGGGCAGTTGATACAGCTCGCGCAGGTAACCACTCAATGCCGGATAATCAGCAATGCGTTTACGATCACATTTAAAATGGCTCACATAGACCGGATCAAAACGCACCAGGGTTGTGAATAACCGAATGTCCGCTTCGGTGATCTGATCGCCCACCAGATAACGTTGCGTTGTCAGACGATCTTCCAGCCGTTCCAGTGCCAGAAACAGATCATTGACCGCTTCATCATAAGCCTTCTGCGAAGTGGCAAATCCCGCACGGTAAACACCGTTGTTCACATCGCTGTAGACCCAGCTATTCACGGCATCGATCTCCGTGCGCAGTGGCTCAGGATAATAATCCCCCGGCGTTGCCCCCACTTCATCAAAGGCACTACTGAGCATACGAATAATCTCGGAGGACTCATTGTTCACAATGGTCTGACGCTGTTTGTCCCAAAGCACTGGCACGGTGACGCGACCGCTGTAGTGAGACTCTGCCTGGGTATAGATCTGATGCAGATAGTTAAAGCCGTAGAGATCATCACCTGTGCCCTGTGGCATACCGTCCTGATCGATACCCAAGGTCCAGCCCTGCTCCAACATCAGCGCATCCACCACGCTGACGCTGATCAGGTTCTCCAGACCCTTTAAGCTGCGCATCACCAGTGCACGGTGTGCCCACGGGCAGGCGAGTGAAACATAGAGGTGGTAACGCCCCGCTTCCGCCTGAAACCCTGCATCGCCGCTGGGACCGGCACTGCCATCTGCGGTAATCCAGCTACGAAACTGCGATTCGCTACGGATGAATTTTCCGCCGCTGTCTTTGGTGTCATACCACTGATCATGCCACTGACCGTCTACCAATAAGCCCATGTTCCACCTCTTGCTTTGATGTTTATCTGGTTCGGTTGAGTGTGTGATTAAGCCGAGATCAGCTGATCCACTTCACCACGCGCTTTCGCCAGTGCTTCCTCTTTAACGCCGTCCATGCTCAAGCCTTC
>JAGSHA010000036.1 GCA_023954795.1 Oceanospirillaceae bacterium
CGACTACTTTAAGTCCGAGCAACCTCAAACGTTGAAAGGAACGCCATTCGATCGTTACCTGAGTGAAGGTTATCGTGGATTGGCGAAAAAAGAAGATTTCGAACATGACTTCGATGATGTAGAAAAATTCCAGAGTCGAGCGCTACGTTCTGCGGATGGACAATTGGTTTCTCCTGAGGAATTGTCTGCACGTAATTTACCTCCTTATTCTGTCGATGAATTGGCGTCTGCACGTGCTCGTCTGGAAGATGCATTTTACGCAGGTGCATCTGTGAAGATGCCTCGTGAATCGGCTAAAGCACAAGTGATGTTTGATTGCTGGATGGAACAGCAAGAAGAAAATATCCAGCAGCATGATATCGACGAGTGTAAGAACGGTTTCATGGCAGCTATGGCCAAAATCGAGAACAAACCGCACGTCGAAGATAAAGGCCCGGTTTATACACACAGCCATGATCACAAACATACGCATGGTCCTGGTTCTTGTGTAGATCACACACACAAGCCATCAGAGCCTGAGGCTGTTGTATGTCCACTGCCTCAGAAAAAAGAAGTAGCCACTTATCATGGCCCTTACATCATCTTCTTTGAGTTGGATCGAGCTGATATTACATCCGATGCACAGTCTGTGTTGGATAAGGTTGTCGCGGATGCCCGCGAGATGAAACCTCGTCGTGTGGTCCTGACGGCTCATACTGATACATCAGGTAGCCGATCTCATAATGAGGCGCTTTCTCAGCGTCGAGCTCAGGCTGCTGCGCGTATGTTACGTGCTGAAGGTGTCGAGGTTTCTGAAATTCGCGCGTCGCATTATGGAGAGTCAAAGCCGCGTGTATCAACCAAGGATGGTGTGCGCCATGCAGGAAACCGTCGAGTTGAAATTGACTTCGAGTGGTAACTGAGCACGGACAATTGCTTGATTAAGGAGTGGTTTTAAACCATTGGTTGAATAAATAAACACTTGTTTATTTATATCGATGTTGTTTAATAACCACTCACAATTTGTGTTGCTTTATGCGGCATGAGGTCTGTTGCGGTAGGTTATTAGCAGCGGGCTAAATACATCCTCTTAAGTTTATTTTCTGAGGGTGTCGCTGGATGAGTTATCCGGCATGGAATTACGACGTGATGTGCTGCATACCGGAGAGGTTTCGACCCATGATCTGCTCGACAGATAACAAGTTTAAAAAGGCAATTAAGTGGATGGTTGGTCCTGCACTGATGGTACTTTTGTCAGGTTGCTATGTGCCGCATGAAGCTGCCACTGTAGAAGATGGCAAAAAAGTATATGAGCAGGATCCATTGCCATACTTTGATACGGATTATCAGATATCCCCAGGGGATCGTCTGGAGGTTACGTATCACGTAGATGTTGAGCAAAAAGATCGTTACGAAATCGCTATCGGTGATCAGATCCGTATTGAGTTCTATCACTACCCGCAGATGGACCGTACTTTGAACGTACGTCCTGACGGTCGAGTCACTGTTCCTTACAAAGGTGACATTATGGCGGCGGGTCGTACGCCGATGGAGCTCTCCGCAGCTGTAAACGAAATCTATTCTGATTTTCTGACAATGCCGCAAAGTACCGTTTCCCTGATTCGTTACGGTGCGAAAATTCGTGAGCTGAAAGAAGCGATTCGTACAGCTCCACGTGGTCAGAGCCGCGAAGCAGTTGTGCAGTCTGATGGTACGGTGAGCTTACCTCTGCTTTCCGCTATTAAGGTAGCGGGTAAATCAATCAATCAAGCGTCTGATGCGATCAACCTGGAATACGAGAAAAGTGTGCCAGGCATGTTTACGTCTACCGCTATATTGCAGGCTACGGGCAATCGGGTTTATGTGTTCGGTGCAGTTCAACGACCAGGGTTTTACCAGTTGAATGGCCCGACTTCTGTATTGCAGTCTGTTGCTTTAGCCGGAGGCTTTGCTGACTTTGGTGAGGCAGGTTCCACGCTATTGATCTCACGTGATGAATTTAACCGTCCAGTTGGGCGTCTGGTTGATCTGGCATCTGTACTTTCCAGTGGCAACTCAGGTCAGGATTATTTCGTTCGTCAATCCGATGTTGTATTTGTGCCTACGACAACCTTGGGACGTGCAGCCCTTGTTGGTGATGCGATCCGACGGATGATCCCGGTGAATCTGGGCTTTACCTATACGCTGGACGACACAGTAGATCTAATTGGGCCTAACCAGTAATTCTGGTGAATACGCATTTTTTTGGGGTGATAATCAGTTATGGATAGTAGTACGAGCAACCGTAGAGAAGGTGGTAAGTTAACCTTCCGCGATATCGTCGCAATCTTTTTCTATACCAAGCGCGTCTTTATATTCACCTTTATTGGTGTGATCATCGGCGCATTACTGCTGGCCTTCGTCAGTCCGTCTACTTACACGGCCAAAGCACGTTTGTTGGTGAAGCCGCGTATTGAAAAACCGGTGGTGTTTGATGAGGGGGCGGATTCTCGTTTCAACGTGGTTGATAACGTATCTGACCAGACGTTGAACACGGTTGTTCACCTGTTTAGCTCTGCTGATGTGCTGCGTGAAGTGGTGAAAATGCACAATTTGGCGCCGATGGACAATGATTCAGAAGTATTGGACGCAATTTCTGAACTTCGTGGTCAGTTCAGAGCCGAGCCTCTGGCGACGTCTAATATCGTCGAGATTATTTACTCAGCTCCAGATGCTGATCAGGCTCGTGACCAGCTAAACACACTCTTGGATGCGTATATCGATTATTACATCGAGGTAAACCAGGGCTTGAAAGGCAGTCTTGAGTTCTTTGATGAGCAGGTTGCTCTCTTCCGCGAGCGTTATATTCAACTGAGTAATGAGTTGGCAGCTGCACGTAAGAACCTGAACCTGGCGAGCCCGGAACTGCAGGCCGACAACATGTTGGCGGTTGTTCGAAACCTCGAAACGCGTAAAGCAGAGATTGCAAGTCAGTTGAAGTCCTCCAAAGAGCGTTTGTCGTTCTTGCAGGGAGCGTATAACAAGGTTGGTACAGCCGGTTATGTTGGTCTGACGACTGAACTCCGTCAGAACTATCCAGCATTGGTTGAGATGGAACGATCTCTCGCGCAGTTGATTATTAATAAGCAGACAGCTGAAAGTAACTTCCAGCCGAGTTCTAAGCCGGTGACTGATGCTGTTGAACAATACAACAACATGCGCGGTCAGATCCGAGGTTATATTCGACAGGTTATCGGAAAACTGCAGCTGGAAGGTCAGTCCGGTGAAGAAGAAATTCGCTCACTTCAGGATAGCATCGACCAGGCGCAGGCGAATGTCGGTCAGTTGAGTGCAGATACTGTCATTTTGCAGCGCATTGAGTTTGAGCGTAACGTCGCCGAGAAAAACTACCGTTTATATGAAGATAAACGTGAAGCGGCGCGTATCAGTGAAGAGAAGAACCGTTCTCAGTTTGCAAACGTAACCATCGCGAACCGTCCACTGATGCCGAACTCTCCATCGTTCCCGAACATTCCGCTGATTTTGATTCTGGCGATTCCGGTAGCACTTTTGTTGGCTTTGGTTGCTTGTATCCTGTCTTATTCCAGCGACCAGGCGTTGCGCTCTCCGGCTGATGTTCAGTCCCGGACGCGTCTGCGTCTTCTCGGCACCTTAGACGCCGTTTAAACATTGGGGAGAAAAGACAATGGGCAAAATTTTTGAAGCAATGTACGGTGCAGACGGCGATTCGGTAGAGACAGAGGCTGAAGCGGGTAAGCAACAAGAAGTGGTTGAAGAAGCTGTAGAGAACAGTGTTCGTCGTTACCCCGAAAACCTGATCCTGCCTTTAGGGCGGACGTTCGACGGTAATGCAAAGTGGCGCCGAGATATGCGTAAGGTCACTATCAACCTGATGGTTCAAGCAGATCCTCAGGAAGTGGGTGGCAAAGCGGTGATGTTCTCCGGTATGTCCAAAAATGTGGGCACATCGACGGTCACCGCGCAGGTCGCGAAGATTTTGGCGGCAGAATACTCTCGTCACCGTGTTCTTGTTTTGGATGTACGCGAAGCAGGCGTTTCTGATGCGATGACGCTGGACCGGGCCATGATGGAGGGTTACAGCGTTGACGATGTGCTTTCCGGCTGCGACAGTGAAGGTATCTTCCGTATGCTGGTGTCCTCCAGCGACGAGCAAGGCCGCAGCGCGATGATCTCTCATCAGCTGCGTGAGTTTATCTCACAGGCGCGAGAGCACTTCGATTGGGTCCTGCTTGATATGCCTAAGCAGGGTTCAACACCTTTGGCCGACTCCTTAGGGCGTGTGGTAGACGGGGTTGCGATCGTTGCCAATACGGGGGTAACCCGTGTACCGGCGATCAACGCAGTTGAGGAAGATATGGAGCAGCTGGGTATCAACCTACTTGGCGTGATTCTAAACTTCCGTAAGTACCCAATTCCATCCTGGTTGCTCAGGTTCTTGTAAAGGCGTGTTTGTAGGCTTCTACAGACACTCTAATCTTCCGGGATAAGTAATGGCGGATTCGGCAAATAAATCGTTATCATCGATTCTGATGCCGCTGGGTTTTGGATTACTCAGTGGTGTCTTATTTGTATTCTTGCTCGGTAACCTTCCGCTGAAGTGGACCTTCTTTATTCTGTTAGCGATCACCGGTGCCGGTGGTTTGCTGTTCCTGAATATCTTGCAGGTACAAACCAAGCAGATGATGTTGATGCTTGCGGCGTTCCTGATGCCGATCTTGTACGATATCAACTTCTACTACCAAGAAGATCCGCCATTTTATGTCCATGCAAATGGTTTCGGTGTAGCGATCACTGACGTACTGTTTGCCATGCTGATTATTGCGTGGGCAGCAGAGACCGTGGTTGGAAAGCGCCTGCATCATCCGCCTGCACCTGTTCCTACGAACTGGAAGTTCGCAATGACAGGTTTGTTTCTGATTAACTTCCTGTCAGCCGTTACGACCCCTGAACCGTTCTTTGCTTTCAGTATGATGTGGCAGCAGGTGAAGGTTTATTTCATCTTTGTCTATCTGATAAAAAACGTTAACAGCTTTGATACAGTAAAACGTCTGGGTTATGTCTTTATCGCTGTGTTGGCAACCCAAGCTATCATTGTTTTCGAACAAAAGCTGGTTGGAGCGATCTTTACTGAAAATTTGCTGGGCCAGAGAACAACCTGGCAGAACGACGGCGGTCCGCTACGTGTATCGGGTACGCTGGGTCAGCCCAATGCTCTGGCGATGTTTATGAATCAGTTAATGCTTATTGGAATCTTCCTGGGCTTATCTGACAAACATGTATTACGTAAGTTGGTGATTTTGGGTGTCATTGCTTTTGCTGCGATGGCCGAAATCTTTACCGCTTCGCGCGGTGGCTGGACCGGTTTGGCCATCGCATTTGTTGTCTGTATGGTACTGTGGCGGATTCGACGAGGTCATGGGCTCGTTGTTAGTATCAGCCTGGTCGCACTGGTTGGTTCTTTACTATTTAGTGCTTTATTTCTTGGCTCGGAAGCCTTCAGGGCACGTCTGACTCAGGACGATAAAGGGACGGCAGAAGTACGTGTGCCTTTGATGGAGGTCGCCGAAAACCTGGTGGCTGCGAATCCGTTAACGGGCGTCGGTCTGAACCACTATACGTATTACATGGCGCAGTATGACCGAACGTTTGATGCGATTACGGCTAACTTTGATGCGCCTGTACACAATACCTTTATGTTGATTGCCGGTGAGATTGGTATCCCCGGGGCAATGTTCGCTATTGCGATGATTCTGTTCACATTGTATCGATCATGGATGCTGTTTTTTCGCTCGGATGGAACAATATCGGCGATGTCGCTCGGAATATTTGGCGGCGTATTATCTTGGGTTATCCACAACATGGTGGATCCAACCTCTATCTATTCGGAGTATCCGTTCTGGATACTCTCAGGCCTTTGTATCGCGATGGATAGGATCCACGCAAGGCAACAGGCCGAGCTTGCTCATCGTCCGGCCAGTGGGCCGGATCCTGATGTAAAACCAGCGTAGTCGCCAGGGGGCAATGTGACAGCTGACACCCACACTCAGCGGACGATCCGGGGTGCCAATTGGAATATGATGAGAGTTATCGTTCAGACTGTTGTAAGTCTGGGTGTAACTATCGTCGTAGCTCGAATTTTACCACCGGAAGATTTCGGTTTGCTGGCAACAGCAATGATCTTCATCGGCCTTGCAGAGATTATCTCTGCTATGGGCATGGGCGCGGCCGTTGTTCAGAGAAAAGACCTGGACGAGATAGCGGTTCGCACAGCCAATACACTGTCGGTTCTTATTGGCCTGGCGTTGGTTGTATTGATACTGCTTGTATCTGAGCCTGTCGCCATTTTCTTCGACGATGAGCGTGTTGGCCCTGTTGTTCGAATATTATCTATCAGTCTGTTTGTTGCGGCGCTTTCTACCGTAAGTCGTGGCCTAATTATGCGTCGTATGGACTTCCGCCGTCTCTTTTTTATTGATTCGATAGGGCATGTCGTCGGTTATGCGGGAGTGGTAATCGTCATGGCGGTTATGGGTTATGGGGTATGGAGCCTGGTTATGGGCACTATTGCCACAACGGTGCTGGGTTCGGTGCTCTCCTTCGTTTATGAACCGTTTCGCATGACATTTAAGCCGGAGAAGTCGAGACTCAAAGAGTTACTTTCTTTTGGTGGTGGCGTCAGTATCAGTAGTGTGGTCGGGTATTTTGCGCGTAATGTCGATTTCTTCGTGATTGGTAAGTTTCTCGACCAGATGATGTTGGGTTTATACAGCCGCGCCTATCACTTGGTGAATCTTCCGCTGGCAAAGATTGCCGGGACGCTGACAAATGTCATGTTCTCCTCATACTCTGAAGTTCAGGACGACAAAGAGCGTTTGCGGCAAGTTTATTTCCGCGTAGTATCCGTCACGGCGTTGATGGCGTTTCCTGTTTTTGTTGGCATGTTGGTGTCGGGGAAGTACATCATCACGGGGATGTACGGTGAAAACTGGATAGATGCGGTGCCCGCTTTCCAGGTGCTTTGCCTGATGGGTTTGATTCGACTCGTACTTATTCTGACAGGTCCGGTCATTCAGGCAATGGGGCATGTGCACGCGGAAATGAGGCGTCAGATGGTGTTTTTCGTGTTGCTGACTGTAGCTTGTGTTATCGCTGTACCTGAAGGGATAGCAGCCGTGGGGTTCGCTGTAGTGGGTGCTACGTTATGGCTCTATCTGTCGATGGCCAACCTGGCAATTAAGTTACTGGACTCCAATTGGATTGATTTTATCAAAATCCAGCTGCCGGGTTATTTGTTGGCGGCGTTCGTTGGTGTGGTCGACAGTGCGGTTCTTTACCTGTTAGAAGGAAGGATAGCTTCCGCAGAGTTGATGCTTGTTATTTTGTTAGTCACCTCTGGATTGGCCTATGTCGTCGGCTTCTTTGGCTTACCCGTGTCTATGATGGGGGGCGTGCCAGGATGGGTGCTTGGAAAATATGGCCATATGTTGCCTGCTGTATTGCGTGGTTGGGCGCTGAAACGCGCGGCTACAAGTGTTGAATAAAGGATATGGAAGTGACGGATAAAGCAATGAAACGTGTTGTATATGCCCATTATCAGAAGTTTGAACGTGATGGTTCATACGTGCACGTGACTAAATTCTCGGAAGAGTTTGGTGGGATTTGCGATGAACAAGGGATTGATTTTACAGTTATGGCACCGCCACTCGAAACTGGTGTTCCTGGCCAAAAAGCGTCCTTTATTGATCGGCTTAAGTCGCGTCTCGCACGATTCTATATATCGGATATTAAAGCATTTCTGGTGCAATCCAAGCGTATGCTTGAAGAGCGGCGGCAGCTAAAGGAGCTGAAGCCGGATCTGGTGCTGACACGTTTTGACTACAACACTTTTTCAATTATATGGGCGTGTCGTTCGCTAAATATCCCCGTGGTACTGGAGATCAATTCCCCCGATCACGAAGAGCGAGAAGCGAACTACCTGCGGGTCCCTGGCGCTGAGCATTTTTTCAGTTCTACCCGAGCACTTTCCTTATGCGACGGCGGGTTTGCGGTGAGTAATGTGTTAACCGATGAATACAGGGTTGAATCGACCGAAGGATTACCGATTCACTCTATTCCGAACGGTGTCACTGTCGAACAGTTTGATCCGCATATGTCTGGCTCTCCTGTCAGGGCGGAGCTAGGGATTAGCGAAGACGAGGTTGTTATTGGCTTCGTGGGTAGCTTTGCTCCTTGGCATCGTATGGATATGCTGTTCGACAGTTTCTCTTACCTGGTCAAACAAGGTTACAAGGTACGACTGTTACTGGTTGGACAGGTAAAACCTGAATCTGAGGAAAGCGTCGCACGGGCGAATCAGTCAGATATTAAAGATTACGTGACCTTCGCAGGTTTTGTGCCGAGTAATGAGATTGATCAGTACTTGGCGGCGATGGATATTACAGTGCTGCAAAACTCAGCGTATTATTGCTCACCCCTGAAAATGTTCGAATATATGGCGATGGAAACGGCCGTATTATCGTTGGGGACTGAGCCTGTGAAAGAGATGCTGATTGATGGGGAGGAGGGGTTGTTATTTCCTCCGGGTGATGGCGAGGCTATGACTCAGGCGCTAACAAGATTGGTTGAAGATAAAGAGCTCAGGGAACGATTGGGCCAAGCCGCCCGCGAGCGTATGGTGAAAGAGTTTACATGGCGCCATAATGCTGAAAAGGTGTATGACTTGTTGAATGAGGTCTACAACAATTCGGATAAGGTGCCCAACTGTCAATCAGTGGTATAGTGAGTGCTCACTAAAAAGTTGAAGCGCGCTAATAAACGTTTAAAGGTGGCTATCATGCGATCAGGTGTCACATCATGGTTGAAACGTCTGCTTTCGTTCAGTTTGATGACGCTTTTTATTCTGGCCGGCAGTCCTGCCCAGGCAGATAAGAAGGCGGATAACCTGACTGGATTTAAAGGCGAGGAGCAAGGTAATCTGCCTGATTACAACTATGACTCATTGGACGAGCAGGGCTGGGACGTATTTGAAGATCCGTTTGGCGCACTGATTGCCCGTGAAACGCCCTATTATCAAAATGATAGCCGAGACATCAAAGCGGGTGATGTGTTTATCAAGGCCTGGGAATATGATCCCCCGAATGCATTGAAAGTTAGGGTTGTCGATCAGCGTGCTTTGTTGATGTATGGCTCGAAAATCGACGTTAAGGTAGAAGCGGGTTACTACGACGACAATAAAAACCTGATGGTAGAGACTCGCCGTATCGTTCGGGATATTGCGATTAAACCGGGTGAAAATTACCTGACACTCTACTTTCCGGTAGAGCGTACGCATATTGTTCATGCGCGTGTTATTAAAGTGCGTAACGATGGGGCAATAAAGCTCCTCGATTAATTGTTTTATAAAGGGCTGCTTTGATGCGGCCCTTTATATATAAGTTATACCCTTTGTTGTAGTGAAAGTAGCCTCTCTTTACATAGATCAACTCATTCGTTAATGAACGGTTGTCTCGCGCTAAAAGTCGAAATATTGTCATACCTCTTCTGATACAGTCTGCTGTGTTGATTATCGATACCTTCAGGGAATGTTTTTAATGGCGAAGAACCGCGTTATTTTTCTCAACTCTATATTTCCGGTGCTGAGCGAGACCTTTCTCTTCAGCCAGTATACGAAAATGCTGGATGAAGGGATGGCGATGGACCTGGTATCGAGTCATCGGCCTGATCCGTCACAGGTTCATCCGGGGATGGAAAACGTTCAGAAACAGGTCGACTACTTGTGTGATGCGGGTGCCGGTGAGATTGTTTCTGCCCATCTGCATTGTTTACTGAAGTATCCTGCGGGCTATCTTCGTTCTTTGGCCAGTATGTTTTCTGTAGAAGAAAAACCCATCACTACGCTGAAACATATTTCCGGCGCAGCACTGACCCTTAAACGTTATGCCGATTGTCCGGAGCCGCTTTGGATTCACTCTCACTTTACCTACGGGGCGACATCAATCGCGATGTGGATGAAGCGCATTGCGCGGCTACCTTTTTCATTGACGCTGCATGGATCTGATCTCACCTTTGATAACCCACCTGATCTGGAGCGCAAACTTAAAGAAGCAGATCTGGTCGTCTGTATTTCGCAATACAACGTGGATTATGTAAAAGAACAATTTCCGACGGTGGCTGAAGATAAACTGGTTGTATTACCTCTGGGGGTTGCACCGCTAGCGGAGGCTCCAACACCGCAATCGTATGATTCCAATCGTCCGTTGAGAATGTTAAGTGTCGGGCGGCTGTCTACGCAAAAGGCACAGGAGTATCTGGTCCGCGCGTGTGGTCAATTAAGAGACAAAGGCTTGTCGTTTGAATGTTTGTTGGTGGGCGAGGGGCCGCAGCGGGAGTTTCTCGAATCAGAGATTCAGCGACTAGGATTGGAATCTGAGGTCAAACTGCTGGGTGCCCGTTATCATAGCGATGTTCTGGAAATGTACAAAGAGGCCGACCTGTTTGTGATGTCGAGTGTCGCTGAAGGTATGCCGATTGTGTTGATGGAAGCAATGCAGGCGGGGGTGCCTGTCTTATCAACAGCAATATCAGGTATTCCAGAGTTGCTGAATTATGGTACGGCAGGAATTTTGGTACCCCCCGCCAGTGATGATGCACTGGCGGGCGCAATGGAAGCGGTTATTAAGGGCAATGTTGACCTCGACGAGCTACGACAACAAGCCATCGAGCATATCGCACAGAATTTTGATCAGGGTAAAAATGCGGTGCGTTTCCAGCACTTGTTGGAAGACAGCGGAATAGCAGAAGAAAAGGTAGCAAGCAGTGTCACTAACTGAGAAACCCCAGTATAAGGAAGAGTGGCTGAATGGCGTACGTTATCATGTCGTACACCGTCAGGACATTTTTGACAGTATCCGCTGGGCCGCAGAAAACGGTGAAGGTGGGAACATCATGAATGTGAACATCCACGCCATGAACCTTGCATACGAAGACCCCTCATTTCGCCATATTTTGAATAACGCCGATATGGTGTTTGTGGACGGTGCAGGTGTGAAATTGGGGTGCAAAATTGCTCGTTGTGATGTGGGGCAGCGTCTGACACCGGCAGACTGGCTGGAAGAGATGTTCGAAATGTGTTCTCAGGAACAATGGCCAATTTTCTTGTTGGGTGATATTGATGAGATGGGAGAACGCTTTGAGGAAGCGATGGCTAAACGTTATCCCGATTGCCCTTTTGCCGGACGTCATAACGGTTTTTTTGATCGCGAAGGTGACGAAAACGATAAAGTTGTCGAAATGATCAATAATAGTGGGGCTAAAGTACTTCTGGTTGGTATGAGTATGCCAATTCAGGAAAAGTGGATCTGGGAAAACCGAAATAAACTGACGGTTCCAGTGAGGCTCGCTACCGGCGCATTTCATCGTATATTTACCGGTGATATTGATCGTGCACCCAAATGGGTGACGGATAACGGGTTTGAGTGGTTATATCGTTTAGCAATGCAGCCGCATACATGGAAACGTTATATCTTGGGAAACCCCGTATTTATGCTGAGAGTCGCGTGGCACCATATTCTGGGGTTTCGATTTAAAGAGAGGACTTGAATCCGGTAGCCTGATTGATGAACGTACGTTAGTATCATCAAGTTAAACGGATTCAGTAAAGAGAGCTGTCCCCATGTATGAGGAGTTTTACGGGTTAAATAGACGCCCATTCGAAAATACTCCCAACCCAGAGTTTTTCTTCGCCAGTAAACAGCATCGCGAAGCGCTCGCGGCGTTGATCTATGGCATTAAACAATCAAAAGGATTTATGCTGGTAACCGGTGAAGTGGGTTCCGGTAAAACCTTTTTGATTCAGTCGCTTAAATACGAACTGGAAGAAGAAAATCATATAATTCTAGAGGTTGCGACCCCCTGGATCACACCGGAAGAGCTGTTTGCTGAGCTACCGCAGAAGCTAGGCATGGATATGGATCCCGAATGGGGTTCGCTGGTCTTTCAGGCAAAATTGAAAGAGCAGCTGGAACAGTTGCATGAACAGGGGCGTCGGGTACTTGTTATTTTGGATGAAGCCCAGCAGTTGCCTGAGCGCACGCTGGAAGGTATTCGCTTGTTATCCAACTTCGAGAACGAAGATGCGAAGCTGATCCAAATTATCTTCCTGGGACAAAACGAGCTGAATGATATTTTGGGGCGCTATTCAATGCGTCAGATTCGGCAGCGTATAACCCTGAGTCGTTCACTGGGATATTTTAACGAAACCGAAACGCGGCGCTATATTGAACATCGCCTTAGCGTATCTGGATGTACAGACGCGGTATTTAACGATGACGCACTGTCGCTAATTTTCAAAAAATCCCACGGTTCTCCGCGCCTTGTTAATCTCATTTGTGATAACTGTTTGATTACAGGCTATGCACACTTTGCGCGTACCATTGATGCTCATGTCGTACGCGAGGTTTTGTCTGACCTTCCGTCGGTCCACTCGGGAGCGTATGACTATGATCAGGCCCCACCTCCTTCTGAGGAAGAGCAGCCGTTACGCGTTGTGGCAGAAGCAGAACCCAATGTTGACGTTCAGGAATCTGTGGATGAGGTTCAACCAGCATCGGCGTATGGAGCCGATTCACGGGTTGAGTCTCGCAATAAGAGTCAGACCACAGCAACACCCGTTATAGCGTCAGCATTTGCTGTGCCTGAACCACTGCCTGATTATGATGAAGACGAAATACAGCCGCGAGAGCGCAAATCTTCGGCGGGGTTGAGTCGATACGGTTTGTGGTTAGTCCTGATCGCTACCTTTGTTGTCACTTGGTATGCAGCGCGCTGGTACGAAACAAGGCAAAAAGAAGCTGTTGTCGAAGCCGAGCCGCCGATGACGGCCCCGTCTGTTGAGCCGATGCCTGTTACCGCTGTTCAGCCAGCACCAGAACCTCAGAAACAGCTGACATGGGATGATGATCCTGTCATGTCTGGCGAGAGTGGTGGCGTGGCTAAAATCCCTGCAGAACCGGTTGAAGTCGAATCTTCATTGTCGAGTATCACGCCTGAACCACCGCGTCAGCAACCTCTGCCATCGGAGGTGACTGCGACGGCGGATACCGCAACTGATCGTGAGACTATCCAGCAGCCCTACAAGTCAGCTCTTGAGCGTTATTCTGCAGGCACCACCAGCAATGATGGCTTGAGTTTGTTTGAGCGTTTACGTCAGGAGGCTAATGTCGCTGATGTGCGTGCCAAGCCTATAGAAAAACAGACGATGGATGTAAAGGTTGAGCCAAGCGTCACTCCTGAGATGGCTAAACCAGTTTTAGTGGAACAGCAGAAGACGACCGTCGTTACAAACCTTGCCAAGATGCCGAAGCCGGTGGTTGCCGTCAGTGTGGACGGACGTGCTCAAGTGGGAGTACTGGAGGGGGTTGTCGTGTCTTCACGTCGGGCGAAACGTTATGAGTCTGGTGAGTCCATTCCATATCCGTTCGAACAGTCTGCGTTGACTAAATCACTGGTGCGTTTTACTGAAGGCGCAACGGTGAGTCAGTTGGCACGTGCGAAGTATGCGACCTGGAATGATACCGTTCAGGATATGGTGCGAGCGCTTAATCCGAAGTTGAAAAGCCTGGATCGCGTTTATACCAAGAATATAAACCTCCCGGATATCAGTCGTGAAGATCTGATAATTAATGATGAGGCGCGTGGTTGGTTTGTATATGTGGGGACTGTCACCAGTCGTCTCAAAGCAAATAACCTGTACGAGTCTTTCGCTGCATTGGGTGAGCCTGCAGATATGGAGATTACGCGAAATGCTGAGCGTCGTATCTATCGGGTGTATATGGGGCCTTATGACAACCGGGATCAGGCTGTAACGCAGTTTAATACGGTTGATCTGACCCATATGCCGTATCTTCGATAAGCGGAATTTCCCAACGTACTGCAATGCGACTTGTTTCAGTATTGCAGTATGTTTCGGTGCAGGTAGTCTTGTAGGATGGTGGGTATAAAGACGCCGGAAGTATAAAAACTTCTAGAGCTCTATTTATTGAGCGGTGTCTTCTTCTCGATAATTACTAAAAGATAATGTTTATAGCCACTCATGGATGAGAAAGTATCAAAAATCTGACATATGGCATGTTAAGGTTTAGTGCAGAATGGATAATGCACCCTGGAAAACAGTAGTGTATATATCGCCTGAGTCGCTAAAAAATATAGCTGAAATATTTGAGAAATCGGCTCGCTGTATAACGGGTAGTATATTTATTTTGTCTCTTTGAATGTGACTAGTTAAAAAGGAATTCGAACGTTGTTAGAAACTGTTTCGCTTATGTTGGGTTGGGTGTTTTTGCTGATTGCCGCAATTCCTGTTCTGTATTTTGGCTTGGTGACTATTGCGGCGTGCTGGCCTGAAAAAGCACGCTCTGCAGAAACGAAAAAACTCAAGTTCGCGGTCGTTATTCCTGCACATAATGAAAGTTTGCTGATCAGTGAAACAGTACGGGCTGCAATGAGTCAGAACTATGATAACGACAACTACAAGGTTGTGGTGATCGCTGATAACTGTACAGATGATACAGCGGAAAAGGCTCGCGCCGAAGGGGCGCATGTTATCGAGCGTACAGGTCCTCCAGGTAAGGGGCAGGCGCTGTTTCATGCATTTACCGGGTTGTTGGAAGAACAGTGGGATGCTTTCCTGATCGTTGATGCGGATTCGCTGATGCACGTGGATGCGCTAAAAGTACTGTACCAGGAAATGAGCCACGGCGCGAAGGTCGTACAGTTGCGATATGCCATTAGAAACCCTGAGGACTCTATCCGTACCCGTGCTTTAGAGCTAGGCATGGCTTCTTTTAATGCTCTGCGTCCGAAAGGTCGAAGCGCTCTCGGTATGTCATCCGGTATATTTGGAAACGGTTTTTGTATCTCTCGTGAGGCGCTGGAAAATGTGCCTTATCTTGCGCACTCTATCGTGGAAGATATCGAATATCATATCCACCTGCTATTGAAAGGATATCGCACGGTTTTTACCGATAAGGCCTGTGTTTATGCAGAGATGCCAACCTCCGTTGAAGCGTCTAAAACACAACGTATTCGCTGGGAACGTGGTCGTTGGATCACAATTAAAAGCTATGCCGGTCAGCTGTTTCGTAATAGTTTGAAAGGCGATAAGTTTTCTCTGGATGCGTTGAGCGATGTACTGACTCCGCC
>JAGSHA010000471.1 GCA_023954795.1 Oceanospirillaceae bacterium
GGGATCTCCAGTGCATCAAAACCACAGCGGGTCATGAAGTCCAGGCGGTCATGAGATACATCACCTGTGGCACGGATCTGACCGGTAAAGCCAGCGCGTTTCAACAGGCGGGCGATCGAGAATCCCCGACCGTCGCGCACTGCTGGGAAGAATACCGCAATCAATGGGAATTGGTTTGGATTTTCCAACACCGTATCGATGTTGTCGTCTCCGCTGACCTGCACGGCCAAACCGCCATCACGGTTGCTTAGGCTGTCCTGATTCTCCAGGTAGAGCGCCAGTGGAACAATGATGTCACCGCTCTGCTGCAGAGTGTCTTCATCGACCAGTGTCCAGCTATCGTTTTCGACCGGTTCGCGATTAATGAGCAGGGGCATAAACTTTCTCCTTAAACGGATTCAGGCCGATGCGACGCACGCAATCGATAAACCGTTCATCTTCAATGCGTTGTTCTACAAATACCGCCAGGACTTTCTCCAGCGTGTCAGCAACTTCATCGGACGCTACCGCCTTACCAATGACTTTGCCCAGAGAGGCGTCTTCGCCGTCGGAGCCGCCCAGCGTGATCTGGTACCAGTCTTCACCTTTCTTATCCACACCCAGAATACCGATATGGCCAACGTGGTGGTGGCTGCAGGCGTTGATGCATCCAGACATATTGAGTTTGATATCGCCCAGATCGTAGAGGTAATCCAGATCTTCAAACTTGGCATCAATCTGATCAGCAACACCCAGTGTTTTAGCGTTTGCCAGTGCACAGAAGTCACCACCCGGGCAGACCGTCATGTCAGTCAATGTACCGACGTTGGCGCGGGCCAGGTTCGCTTCAGACAGGATTTCCCACAGTTCGTACAGATCAGCGTTGCGTACATCCGCCAGCACCAGATTCTGGTTATGCGTAGAGCGGATCTCACCGAAGCTATACTTGTCCGACAGGTCGGCCACCAGATCCATCTGCTGATGGCTGATATCACCTTTGGGTACCAGGTGTGCTTTCAGGGATACGATGACCGCACGGTAACCGGACACTTTGTGCTCAACGGTATTCTGACGGAACCATGCAGCGAAGCTTGCATCTTCAGCCAGTTTGGCATCCAGCGTGGTATCGTTTGCGGCATCAGCTTCGTATTCGAATGGCTTGAAGAAGCCCTGAACGCGGCTGATCTCAGCGTCGGTCAGTACCAGATCAGACTCTTTGATCTGTTCCCACTCAGCTTCAACCAGTTCACGGAACGTGTCGATACCCAGTGCGTTGACCAGAATCTTGATACGCGCTTTGTATTTGTTGTCACGACGACCTTTCAGGTTGTAAACACGAATGATCGCTTCCAGATAGGACAGCAGATCCTTCTTCTGAAGGAACGGACGAATCTGTTTGCCGATCACCGGAGTACGACCCAGACCACCACCGACCAGTACTTCAAAGCCGACTTCGCCCGCATCGTTTGTCACGATGTGCAGGCCAATATCATGCACCTGAGAGGCCGCACGATCCGTTGGACCACCGGAGATGGCGATCTTGAACTTACGTGGCAGGAACGCGAATTCAGGATGCAGGCTGGACCACTGACGGATGATCTCGCAGTACGGACGCGGATCTTCAATCTCATCAGCAATCACACCGGCAAACTGGTCAGTCGTCGTATTACGGATACAGTTACCGGAGGTCTGGATGGCGTGCATCTGCACTTTCGCCAGCTCTTCCAGAATATCCGGTACGTCTTCCAGCTTCGGCCAGTTGAACTGGATATTAGTACGGGTCGTAAAATGACCGTAGCCTTTATCCCACGTGCGGGCAACGTTTGCCAGAGAACGCATCTGCTGTGCCGACATCATGCCGTAAGGTACCGCAACACGCAGCATTGGCGCGTGACGCTGTACGTAAAGCCCGTTCATTAAACGGAGCGCCAGAAATTCGTCTTCCGGCAGATCACCAGCAAGGAAACGGCGGGTCTGATCGCGGAACTGCGCGACACGCTCATTTACCAGTTGTTGGTCGACTTGATTGTATTGATACATGATTCGACACCTAGCTCGGCCTCTACGGACCGATCACCTCACATTGTGTTAAAAATTGTTGGGTCTTACCCGGCCAGAACGAAACGCAGGCCTATGGCTAACAGTAATGAGCCCATGATCGGCTGCATCACCTTTGGTGAAAGTCGGGTACCCAGATGACTACCGACAAACACGCCTGGCAATGATCCGATAACCAGATAGATCAGCAATGTCAGATCAACATTACCCATCCCGTAATGACCTGCGCCGGCTACTGCAGTTAGGACAACTGCATGCAACAGGTCAGTACCCACGATGGCCGGCATCGACAATCGTGGATACAACAAAATTAATAGCGCGGTTCCCAGTGCACCTGCACCGACCGATGACAGTGTGACCAGACCGCCAAGGACAACGCCCATCGCAACTGTGATATACGGACGCCAGCGACGACCGTGGTGGGCAAAGGCTGTGTCCTGCCACTCCAGTGCTTTCGCGCGAATCTTATTGCGAAAGAAAACAGCGATGGAGGTCAGTACCAGCGACAC
>JAGSHA010000204.1 GCA_023954795.1 Oceanospirillaceae bacterium
CATTACTTTGATCCGGACAGCAATACATTCGGCACCATGGATGACTGGAAATTGCAGGGTCCGCCCCCTCGCAAGAAGGGTAAGCAAAAACAACAGGTTAAGGGCGGCCTGAAACCCGCCCCTATCGGTCGCATCCCGAAGGTCGGGCAATGTGACCCGTCAGGTAAGCGCTGTTATATGTCGGACAACAATGGACGTATCTATCGATGTCGCGAAACGGACAACGCAGAGCAATGGACATACCTCGGTCAGGTCCGTTTTCCGGCTCCCCACGAAAAACAGCGGCTGGCAACGCGGACTTTTCAGCTTTCTGCAGATGAGAAAAGTATCTACATGGTGAATGAACGCTACCTTGGTGCACCCGATATCCTTTTACACCGTTTCGATATCGCAGCAAGCCGCTCGGAAGTGATCGCCCCGCTGTCGCAGCTGGCACCGGAAGCGGTTGGAGAAGGCAGGGAACTGCACTGCGGGCATAATGCCTGGGATGCTGAAGGGCGCTTTTACATCGCCAGTTTTGGCATGTCTGGCAAAGGAGGTAATGTCGTCGTGACCGCTATCAAGCCGTAACGTTTCCCTGCAATCCCCTTTCACTTCGTATGGAGTGAAAGGCTGGGTTGAAAGGAGCAATATCACGCGTGTTTATAGTTAAAACCCACCTGCTATACAGGTGGGTTTTCTTCAAGTGTCTTACTTCAGGGGAGCACGAAACGCTCTCCCATAATATCACTCGATATTCTGGATCTGTTCACGCATCTGTTCGATCAGCACCTTCAACTCCACGGCGCATTGAGTGGTATCCGCAACAATGGATTTGGAGGACAACGTGTTGGCTTCGCGGTTCAGTTCCCGCATCAGGAAGTCGAGCCGGCGACCAATCGGGCCTTTTTGCTTCAATACGCGACGCACTTCCAGCACATGCGTATTGAGACGATCCATCTCTTCGTCCACATCCGCTTTCTGTGCCAGCATCACCATCTCTTGCTCAAGACGGCCTTCATCCAGATCTTCTTTCAGTTCTTCCAAACGACTGCGCAGGTTGTCGCGCTGCGCCTGCAGGATCTGTGGCAGTTTGCTGCGCACTTCAACCACAATCTCGGAGATCGATACCAGGCGCTGCTCAATCAGCGCATTTAGCTCAACCCCTTCGCGTTCACGACCGGCAATCAGATCATCCAGTGCACTGCCAAATAATTTCAGTGCTTCGGCTTTCACCTGATCCATATCGATCTGAGCATCTTGCAATACACCAGGCCAGCGCAGGACATCCAACGGATTCATCGGCTGAGTGTTACCCGACAGTGACAATGCTGCCACTTCATCGGCCGCCGCAATCAGTTCTTTGGCAAACTCGCTGTTCACCGTCAGCTGTTGCGCCTGAGCTTCAGGGTGAAAACGCAGCGTGCATTCAACTTTGCCGCGACTCAGCTTCTTACGCAGCTGTTCACGCAGAGACCCTTCCAGCTCACGCAGACTTTCCGGCATGCGCAGGTGAGGTTCCAGATAACGATGATTGACGGAACGGATCTCCCAGATCAGGGAACCCCAGGGATGCTCGGCCTCCTGCCGGGCAAAAGCGGTCATACTACGTGTCATATGGCTTTATCTCGATTAGAATGCAGGCTTCATTCTAACAGCCAAGCGTACACAGCGGCTATCTGCGGTGTACGGAAAACAAGCAACGGTAGTTAATACGTATGAGCTCCAGCATCTCCGAACAGCTGAACAATCTCGGTCTGAACAAGTTACGCCCGAGTGGCCGTCAACCGGACCAGATGCGTCCGGTGAAAATCACCCGCAACTTCACCTGCCATGCAGAAGGCTCAGTGCTGATTGAATTTGGCAACACCAAGGTGATTTGCACTGCATCTGTTGAGCGCGGTGTACCACGCTTCCTGCGCGGTAGTGGTAGCGGTTGGGTCACTGCTGAATACGGCATGCTGCCTCGTTCAACAAACTCGCGTAATGGCCGTGAAGCCGCCCGCGGCAAGCAGAGCGGACGTACCACTGAGATTCAGCGACTGATTGGCCGTAGCTTGCGTGCCGCACTGGACCTGAAAAAGCTGGGTGAGAACACTATCACGATCGACTGTGACGTTATCCAGGCTGATGGCGGTACACGTACAGCCTCTATTACGGGTGCTTATGTTGCACTGGTTGATGCCATCAACGTGCTGAAGCAGGACAAAAACGGCGCGATGAAAGGCAACCCGCTGAAACATGAGATTGCCGCAGTATCTGTTGGTATCTACGAAGGCGAAGCGGTGCTGGATCTAGATTACGCAGAAGACTCCAAAGCCGAAACCGATATGAATGTCATCATGACAGGTACCGGTGGTTTTATCGAAGTTCAGGGTACCGCTGAAGGCGCGCCTTATTCTCAGGAAGAGCTGAACAAGATGCTGGATCTGGCTCAGAAAGGGATCAAGGAACTGTCTGGTATGCAGAAAAAGGCACTGGCAGAATAAGCCACTGACCCAACGAGATTACCTCGTGCATTAAAAAAGGGAGCGTTTAGCTCCCTTTTTTGTGACCTTAGAAAAACGTGGTCGATCAGGTATCAAGTGCGTAATCGACAATCACCGGAGCATGTTCGCTAAAGGACTGGTCACGATAGACCTGCACCGACTTCACCATCTTGCGCAGGTTGGCGGTCGCGATTTGATAATCCAAGCGCGCTCCTTCATTCAGAGAACGCGCACGATTGTAGTCAGGCCACCAGGTAAATTGACGTTCCGCCTTGTTAATCTCGCGGAAGGTGTCCACATAACCCATATCGCCCAGAATCTCTTCCATCCAATCGCGTTCATTCTGCAAGAAGCCGGAAACACTCTGATTCACATACCAGTTACTCAGATCGATCGGCTTATGGGCCACACTGTAAGTACCGCAAAAGATAAAATCACGGCGCTTACGCAGGGTCTTTTTCATATGACCCAGGAAGTGCTCCATGTACTCCTCTTTCACCGCCTGAGCTTCTTCGTTCGCCAGACCGGATGGAATACTCAGAGATGCAACACTGACTTTATCAAAGTCAGCCTGGATAAAACGGCCGTGAAAATCGCAAAGTTCAAAGCCCAGACCGGTCATAATCGCCTTAGGCACATGACGGCTGTAGATAGCGACACCGCTGTACCCATCTTCGAACGCATCAAAGAAATAAGGGTAGTAACCTTCCGGGTGATATCGCTCATCATCAAGCTGATACTCCTTCGCACGCAGATCCTGCAGACAAATGACGTCAGCGTCCTGCTGGACCATCCAGTCAAAAAAGCCGTTATCTGCAGCCTGTTCAATACCCTGAGTATTGAATGTAATAACACGCATAGATTAAGGATTCCCGTTACAAGCAGCGCGCAATATGAAGAGAACAAAGTAAACGCGAATTGTATAGCTAAGTTGGCCAAATTGAAAATATCTCACTAATTCTGTCAGATATTGTAGAACCATGACCGTTTTTGGACATCAAATGCCCCCGAATGTTGCACTGCAAAAATACCATATCTGCCCTTTATCCGCATCTTCTCTATGATGCTGGATATTTGCGCCAGATCAGACCTATAGCCGTGCACCTGTATGGATGGTGTACAACGCCTTGCACTGGTAAAATCTGCGCCTGTCTTTAATGCCTTGCCGGAGAACACAATGCAGGATTACCAGCGCGAATTTATCGAATTTGCTATCGAACAGAACGTACTGCGCTTTGGGGAGTTCACCCTGAAGTCCGGGCGCGTCAGCCCTTATTTCTTCAATGCGGGTTTGTTCAACAGTGGTGTGGCGCTGGCCAAACTGGGACGTTTCTATGCGGCAGCGATCGAACAGGCGAACGTACCCTATGACGTGCTGCTGGGCCCTGCCTACAAAGGCATCCCTCTGGCCACAACAACGGCGGTAGCACTAGCGGATCATCACGGAAAAGACGTGCCTTACGTCTTTAACCGTAAAGAAGCTAAAACGCACGGCGAAGGTGGTAGCCTGGTGGGTGCGGCACTGGAAGGTGGCGTGATGATCATCGACGATGTGATCACGGCGGGTACCGCGATCCGCGAAGTGATGGAAATTATCAATCAGGCTGGCGCAAAACCGGCGGCGACCGTCATCGCCCTGAACCGTCAGGAGAAAGGAAAAGGTGAACTGTCAGCGATTCAGGAAGTTGAACGCGACTACAATATGCCGGTAATCAGCATTGTCAGCCTGAACGACCTGATCGAGTATCTGGAAGAGAAAGGTGATAAAGCAGATGAACTGGCTGCGATCCGCAAGTACCGTGAAGCCTACGGTATCTGATCAAACCGTTATCGGATGATGGGTTACGGACGCACCGTCCTGACCCTGATCCGACGCGACGCGGTCTCAAGAGAGGCCGCATTGCCACCACAACGTCCGATTGAGGTAATGGTGGTGTAATCCACTCCATTGATTGGCGATACTTCACACGTTACGCTCGCCGAACAGCCTCGAATCCCTGCCGCAGTAAAATTATACGTATTGCTAGCATTATCTAGCGCCGCACACCCGTCAATGACCTGAGGGTGAATTAACTTACTCAGCTCAAGTTGCACACCACTTTCCGCCGCCTGCAGCGCCCGTGCTGACTGAAAGCTCTGTACCACCGATTTCTGCCCCAGCATCATCATCGACGCCATCCCCGCACTCAGCAAAGCCCCCACGGTGATCATAAAGATCACGGTTACCAACCCCAGACCACGCTGGATTTTTCTGAATGTCATATCAGGGCGCATTTCTCACCTGTACCACATGCTGAATACGCACGCTTTCTCCGGCATCACTCACCTGCATATCAAAGACCACCAGCGCGTTACGCTGCAAGCTGATTTCGAGTGATGCAAACGTGGGATTAGAGGACACCGTTGAAATACCACTCGCGAGCAGCGCCCTGTTAGGTTCAGAGTTCGGCAACTGCGCGATCAGGGGCTGCGTTGAAAAAAACGCAGTGCCCGCAGAGAAGTAATTCTCGTAGCGATACAAATCACCTGTTGTGGTCCGCAGACAATAACTGACCGGCGAACCTACCACATAGAAACGCGCTGATGGGGACTCCGTAGGAAACTGATGGGTATCCGACAGGGTTGCTGTAAAACTTGCTGTCGGGTCTTCTTCGTTCATCGCATTGATAAACGTCTGGGCATTGTTCAGCAGTGCGACAACCGTATCCTCCCCGACACTATATAAGCCTGCTTCAGTAATCGGGTAGACCGCCACATACAACGGCTGCCCCGCCTGCCAACGAGTGATCGCATCGGCCCCCAAGGGGATAGCCGTAAAGGTTTCACTAGCCGCTGCCACAGGTAGATCTTCGTAGCTCGACGCTCCCAAAACCGGAATAAACTCGATACAGCTGGTACTGGCATCACTGCTTACCCGAACCGAATTCGGCAGTGCATTACGCAGTTCACGCCCGATACGCTCTATCGCTAGCTGGGTCACATCTGCCATATTCTGACGGCGTGAAGAGTCGACATACCCCCCGGCAATATTGGCAATAAACTTCACGGATACGAGCGACATGATACTGAGCAACACAATCACAACGATCAGCTCAACCAGGGTAAAACCTCTGACACGACGCATCAGTAGTTCCCTTTGTACGCGCTGAAGACAACCGGATTCAGGTTACCCGGCGGGGTGACCGTCACGGTGATACGCTTCACCATACTGGCAACGTTGATCTGCGTTGTGTCATAGGCAATAGCGACCGCAACACTGTAGTTTCCGTAGGGATTATTGTTGCCGGTGAAAATGTTATTCAATAAGGAGAGCGGGACTTCCGTCAGACCATGATAGTCGTCCACGTCATCAAAGTTGGCTCTGGCCTCACCATCACTGCCAAAGTTTGCTGCGGAAGTGCACGCAGGCATCGCATCCCCACCTAAGCTCCCCACACCACAAGGCAATCGCCCATCGCTGGCGCTGTTTTCATCAAAGCGTTTAGTAAGAATTTCTTCCAGATAGGTTTGGCCGATATAGGCGGTGCGGGCCTGCCAGGTAACATCCGCGCTATGCTTCGCCGCGATACTCCAGCCATAGATAATGGCCACCAGCGCAATCGAAGTCACGGTGATCGTGATGACTAATTCAACGAGGGTAAAACCTGCGTTAGCGACACGCGCCGTCATAGGCAAATCCTGTCAGAGAGATACAAAGCAGACGACCGTTAGCGTCCAATCGCATACTGCTGCTCAGCTCACCCGAAACAGTTCCGTTGCCTGCCCA
>JAGSHA010000141.1 GCA_023954795.1 Oceanospirillaceae bacterium
ATAAAAAAGGCTCTGTGACGGATACCGACACAGAGCAATGCAGGGCCGTTAGTTCAGATCAGCAGTGATCTGCTGCAATACTTCTTTACCCAGACGGTCTTCCAGCTTCGGCCAGGTTACGTTACGGATCTCCTGAGCGATGGCGCCACGTTCCGCGTCAGAAATTGGTAGGATTTCAACACCAAACTCTTCCAGTTTTTTAAGGTTGGCCGCATCGTTTTGACGGCTCCAGTCCACAAACTTCGCGGCAGCCTTGGCAAACACCTCAGACACGACTTTACGCTGCTCGTCGTTGAGCTTTTTCTCCCAGGTTTTTTTGCTTGCGTAGTACGCGTAGTTTTCAACGAAGGCGTTGTACGGTACGTAGTTTTTGATCGCTTCTTTAAACGTGGTATAGGTCGCTTCGGGTGTTGCGCCGATCATGCCGTCAACCACACCCTGCTGGATAGCCGGGAACGCATCACCCCAGTCGATAGTGGTGGTGTTATAACCCATATCCTGAGTCGCCAGCTTGGCAGACTGAGCGCTCCAAACGCGGATATTCTGGCCTTTAGCGCCGGTATCTTTGTAGTTTTTCGGTGTAGAAGATGACATCACGCCGATAAAACCTTCCGCTGTAACACCCAGCAGTTTCAGGCCGATCTTATCCATACGCTGGTCAAAGATGCTGTAGAAATTGGAACCCGGGCTGAACACCTTCTCCATCTCGTCATAGTTGGATACCAGGTACGGCAGAGAGTTGATCTCCAGAACCGGGTCCTTATGGCTGTAGACGAAGGAGTGAACGATATCGATGCTGCCACGCACGGCTTCACCGAGCAGCTGCTCACCTGAACCCAGCTGACCGGCAGGGTACAGTTTGATTTTCAGATCAACGCCTGCGCCTTCCAGCTCTTTTTTGATGTCACGCAGCACTTCGGATGCGTACTGATCGGGAGCATGCTGACTGGCGATACGCAGCACTGTTGCCGCTTCCGCAGTGGTGGTTACGAGTGCACCCACCATCAGGCTGGATGCGAGAACAGATTTAAGGCAGAAACGGGTTTTCGTAGTTTTCATTATTTTCTCCGGATCTTTTCGTACTGAAGGTTTTTATATTTATGTACAAAGCAGATGTCTGCACTCGAATACCGTGCAACCCATCGACACTTATTTTTATACACCCATAAAAACCCTATTTACAGCCAGCCAAAAAACCCAAAATAGAAGGTGAAATAATTTCACAACCCGGTTTGTAAACGGTTTATTACATGCTTCTAAAGAAACCCAACCCTCCAACCGTTTTTTATTTTTTGAAACTTACAAAACCTGTTCTATGTAAACATTATAAAACCAAATAGCTTCGATATATTAATGGCCATTTACATCTTAAAACATGTTTTTACATATACAGGGTCGCGCCTGGTTAGCTAATTACTCAACGCCTGAACAATCTGCTATAACAGATAAAAATAATAATTATCCAAATTGCACAAAGGTGGGAGCCATGACCTGTATAAAAGACAAACGCCATTTCAGTTCATTGATGCGCGATACCAACAGTCCGTTTCTGGCAAACGAAGACACTCCGCTCCACACCACTACGGTGGGGTTTGTCTTACAGGAACACTTTTCAATGATGGCGTTTACGGCAGCCGTCGATGCACTGATTACCGCCAACCTTGTGCGTACCACCCCCCTCTTCAGTTACCAGACACTGGCGGTTGATAGTTCACCGGTCACCAGCGATTTGGGCATCGGTATTGCTGCACAAGATACAATTCGAGATTTCACCAACGGACGACACAAGCTGCCCGATATTTTGGTGGTGTGTGGCGGGTATCGCTGCTCAACCGAGCAACAACCGCATCTGAGTCAGTTTCTGAAAGACGCCCAGCGTCACAATGTAACGATTGGCAGCTTGTGGAACGGTGCGATTGCGCTGGCCCATGCAGGGTTATTGGACGATCAGGAATGTGCGCTGCACCCTGACAATCACGCCTTTATGCAGGAGCATTTCCCACGGGTCAGGGTGTCAGATCAGGTCATTGTCAGCGATCAGACACGCCTGACCAGTGCAGGTCCGTCAAGTGCATTGGAGATGATGCTCAGCATGATCGAGCAGACTCAGGGTAAAGAGGTAGTACGTGCAATTCGCGAGATACTTAGCTGCGATCAGACCTCCGAAAACAGCAATACCAGCTTAAGCCGCATTGGCGATGATCCCTGTCTGCCGCAGAATTTGCGCGACATTATGGAGCTGATGGCCGCAAATATCGAAGAACCCATGAGTATGGAAGAACTGAGCGCGATTATCGGCATCTCGCGTCGTCAGCTGGAAAGACTGTTCCAGAACCACTTAGACACCTCGCCCAGCCGATACTATCTGGAACTACGCCTGACCCATGCCCGCCGTTTGCTTATGCAGAGCAATGAACCTGTGACCAATATTGCACTGGCCTGCGGTTTCGTCACCTCTAGCCACTTCAGCAACTGCTTCAAGGACTACTTTGGTCTGTCACCCAGCCACGCGCGGGACAAGTTTAAGCACGCATAACCGGAAACCGGCGGTGATCTAACCAGTCAGCCTGCGATAAGGCACCCTTCAAGGTGCCTTCCGGTCAGAGCGAATCAACAACGGACTTTAAGAGGTTTTCTGCGCCTCGTTCTCAACCTTCGCAGCATCATCTTCGTTCAGAGCTTTCTTAAATCCTTTGAAAGCCCCACCCAAATCACCGCCAGCACGTTTCAGCTTTTTGGTACCGAAAAGCACAACCACAATGACCAGAACAATGGCGATCTGCCAGAGACTAATTCCACCAAGACCCATAGATTCACTCCTACCGATTAAAAAGTACTACGCCCGTTTCAGTTCGGGACTGACATCAAACTGCCAAGCCCGCTGAAAAACATTAATTCAGCGGTACCACCATCACAGGAATATCCGATGCCTGCAATACCTTCTGTGCCGTTGAGCCCACCAACAGTTTGCTCAGTGAAGAGTGCGTGCGGGTCCCCATCACAATCAGATCCGCATCTATCTCACCCGCCACCTGCATAATTACGTCATGCGGTGAACCGGCCTCGATCCGGTTGTGCGGTGCGCCGTGGGGTAAGGTGATGCCTTGTAACTCTTCACGGATCGCCACATCAATTCGCTCAATCATTTTTTGCTTCAGCGCTTCAACACCCTTATCGCGCAACGACGCCAGCACATCCTCAGAGAGGTAGCTTTCGATCATGGTCTCGGTCGATCGGTTCATGGGCTCCATCACATGCAGGTAGGTAATCTCTGCACCATGATTAACCGCTTCACTCACCGCCTTAAGAAAAGCCGGACGAGATGCCTTCCCCATATCGGATGCGTACAAAATGTGTTTGACCTCGGGCAGCATACATTCACCTTACGTTGACGTTTCTCTGAACAGAACCGGACTGCGGCCTCCTCTCTTCCAAGGCCGCGTTACATACTCCGAGCAGGGGTTCTCCAACTACTCTGTACCACAATAGATCACACACAAATAACATTTACAACTATATTTGATTCACAAAGTATCGTTTAATGCATTTTTAGATTCTTTTTGTGTGATTCCCAAATTTGAGTGGTTCTAAGAGAGGAACGGCAAGAAACATGAAAATAACAATAAATCAGCGCATCAGCGCAGGCTTCGGCTTGCTCGTCATTCTCATGCTGCTCATGAGTTTAAGCTCCTACCAGGGCATCAAGCAGCTAAACGATCAGATGACCCGATCTGGCGAACAGGTCACCCCGATGCTGGTGACCAGCGGTGCGATGGGGGTCGCCCTGCTCTCTGCGAATAAGACGCTGATGCAATTTCTCGCATCCGACGACCCCAAACAGTTGAGCAAACACGATCAAATATTTAAGGCACAGCAAGCCCGGTACGATACACGCCGATTAGAATTGAAAACGCTTTCCAGCGCCTACCCTGAGATCAGGCACGATCTTGCCCAATCGAACAAAGAGGGAGATGCGTTTCTAAAAGGTTCACTGGAGATTCGAAACCTTCACCTTCAGTTCGTTAAAACCGCCCCCGGCTTTTTGGTCAAGCTTGAGGGCGTGAAACAACTCCTCAGCGTATATGCCTCGGAGCTGGATGACGTCGCCAACTACGGCGACGATCACCGCGAGATTTCGGCCGCCACCACGCTCTCCGCAAGGCTCGCAACGGTGACAGAAACGCTGGGGTTGTTGAGAGATACGAAAGACGAATCAGACCTCAATTCACAGATACATATGGTCACCGGCGATATGGACGGCATGGCCGAGCGCATCACAGGGCTGACCAAAACCCACCCCAAAACGGCCGCGGGTTTTGAAAACCGTTTTAATGAAATCAGAGCGTTTCTGGACGGAGATAACGGCCTGCTGAGTCTTGCGTCCCTTCAACTGCAGCGCACCCAGGATATTGATAAGCTGCTCGCCAAACTCACCCGCTCCATCAACGCTGCAACCGGTAAAATCAATCAATTGATGGCGGACGTTGAACAACTCAGTCGAGCTGAGCAAACACGGGCTGCAACGTCCGCCAACACTGCTCAATCAACCAATATCGCTATCGGCCTGGTATCGATCATCATCGCGACATTGATCGGCGTATCTGTCTATAAAAGCATTCGTAAACCGCTGCAAGAGATCATGAAGATGCTGAGTCTGATGGCTGACGGTGATATGAGTCATCGAATCAAGGTCTCCCGACAGGATGAGTTTGGCGAGCTGTCCAACTGGATCAACCAATTAGCAGCGCGGCTGACCACCACAATCAGCGAGATCTGCAGTGGTTCAGGGCAAGTGGCACAATCGATTGGTGGCACCGCAGAACTGAGTCAGAAAACCCGCAATAATATGGAACGCCAAAGTGATCAGACCGCGATCGTTGTGAGCTCGATGGACGAGATGCTGGACTGCGTTCGCCAAGTCGCACAAAGTGCAGAACTGGCCCAGAACGCCATCATCAAAATGGATCAGAACGCCCATCGTAATCATCAATCTATGGACGACAATATCCGCATGGTTCAGCAACTCGCCGCTGATATTGGCAATGCCACCCAGGTAGTCAATCAGCTCCATGGCTGCTCAGATTCCATTGGGCATATTCTTGAAGTGATTTGCGGGATCGCAGAACAAACCAACCTATTGGCGCTGAATGCTGCCATCGAAGCGGCCCGTGCGGGCGACCATGGACGGGGATTTGCAGTGGTGGCCGATGAGGTGCGCTCACTCGCCGCCAGTACTCAGAATGCCACTTCAGATATTCAGGAGATCATCGAACGGCTGCAACAAGGTGCATCAGAAGCGGTCACCATCATGAACCACAGTTCTGATGAGGTGCAAAAAAGCATGGATAGTATCGAGCGCTCGGGCCATGATCTCACCGACATGGTCGAACATCTGGCCTCTATCCGCGCCATGAGTGAACAGATCGCGACCGCCGCCGAAGAGCAAAGTTACACATGCACCGAAATTTCGACCAGTGTGCAGGAGATCGCCAGAATGTCAGAAGAATGTTCAGGGGATGCGGATCAGATCGCTAACGAAAGCGAGGGGATGATCTCACTCGCCGAGCAGCAACAGCAGTTAGTTGGGCAGTTTAAACTGGGGGCCTGATGGCGGTCCCTTTCTACAAATTTTCTACAAATCAGCTGCGACCAATCTTTTGGCGGTGTCTTTTGCTTTAAGCGCAGCCTTGCGATCACCCTGCACGTAGGCCAGTGTGATCGCCCCCTCTTTCAGCAAACAGAGGTCATCGGTCAGTCTTGAGCCAAGTGAAGCATCAATGCCAAGCGCCTCAAACTGCCCACGCAACAGCATCGCAACATTGCGCTTATGCTGCGTACATTGCTGGTGAATCGGATGATCAGGTGAGCTGTATTCTCCACTGACATTGATAAAGAAACAGCCATGAAATGGCGACAGCGCATCGACCCGATCATTAAACCAGTCATCCAGTGCATCAAATAAGGCGTCGATTTTATCCGTACACGACGTCGCCGCATCGAGGCTCCCTTCAAGCCAGTGGCAAAAGCGCTGGTCACGATACTCCAGCACGGCCAATACCAGCTCATCTTTGCCTGAGAAGTGATGATAGAGCGTTTTCTTAGCCACACCGGATTCAGACAGAATTTCGTTGATACCTACCGCATGAATACCTTTTTGATAGAAAAGCTCAAACGCAGTGGTGATCAGATGAAGTCGTTTCGCAGACATAAGATTCAAGGTTTCCGATAAGAAAAATGATATTGACACAGGTAGACCAACCTGTCTACCATGCTCAAAAGTAGACAAATCGGTCTACCTCTGTACACACCCTAAAAACCGGGACTTCAGGAGATACGTTATGTCTGCGTTGTTGAATAAACTTAAAGGCGATGGAGCCGCACTGCCGCCAAAGCACCCGCTGAAGAACATCCTTCTGGCCGGACTGGGTGGTTTCATTGCCATTGCGGTGATCGCAGGTATCGCAGACAACCTTCAGGCAGCACTGGTGCTTGGTTCTTTCGGTGCCTCATGTGTGCTGGTATTTGGCTTTCCGGACGCCCCCTTTTCACAACCAAGAAACGTGGTCGCCGGACACTTCCTCAGCTCATTGGTCGGTCTGCTGTTCCTGACACTTTGTGGTCCAACCTGGTGGTCGGTCGCACTGGCCGTAGGCACTGCAATCGCATTGATGATGGCGACGCGTACCGTTCATCCACCCGCTGGTTCCAATCCGGTGATTGTGTTTTTGACTCAGCCTGCGTGGGACTTTTTGCTGTTTCCCACACTAACAGGCGCGTTACTGCTCGTGGCCGTTGCCCTGATATATAACAACATCAGTCGGCAGGCGAGTTATCCAAAGTATTGGTAATGGAGTAAGGCAAACCGTAACAGGCCAGGTGAACAGGACCCATCGGACGACTGTAGGTAGAAATAAGCGGGCTTGATCCGGCCAGCTAAATCGCCTCGCGGACCCGCCCTATCCGGTTATTCTCCGCAATGGCTATGCTTGGCTTTCGGCAGCTAGCCTTTGGGAATTCGTGCGCTAATGTAGATTTCCAGCGACTGCCTACGCACCCGATAAAACATACAGCCCTTCAGACGGAAAGTTACCGTCTTTGGGCATCAAATAACCGACAAGAGTTTCGCACCTTGCTTACTTCAAAAATGGCCTATGCTTGGAATATATGCAGCCGCCATGGAGGTCACTGCCAGCATCCAACGATAGGCCGATGACTTACGGGCTACGGCTACCTTATCCAGCCTTTAGTGAGTTATAACGCCACACTGTGCTCCCAGGGAGCGCAAGGTTTCAGGCTCATGTCTAAGAACACGCTTACAATCCGTGACAACCGCACGGGGAAAACTCTGGATCTAGAGATCCAACAAGGGGTTGCCGGTCCACCCGTGGTGGATATTCGGGGGCTCTACGGGGAGCTAGGACTCTTCACCCTCGACCCGGGCTATAAATCAACAGCCTCCTGTACCAGCCACATCACCTTTATCGACGGCGAGAAAGGAATTCTGCTGTACCGTGGCTATCCCATCGAGCAACTGGCGGAGAAAAGTAGCTTCAGCGAAACCGCTTACTTGTTGATGAAGGGAGAGCTGCCCAATCGTCAGCAATTTGATGAGTTCAATACACTGCTGACCCAGCACACCATGGTGCACGAACAACTGCTTAACTTCTTCCAAGGCTTTAGGCGTGACGCCCATCCGATGGCGATTATGGTGGGCGTTGTCGGTGCCCTCTCCGCGTTCTACCACGACTCGCTGGATATCCATGATCCACAACACCGGGAGATTTCAGCGATCAGGTTGCTTGCGAAGATCCCCACCATCGCAGCAGCCTCC
>JAGSHA010000192.1 GCA_023954795.1 Oceanospirillaceae bacterium
CCACAAGCAGAGGTGATCGAAACCCTGCTCAATGGGCAGGATTCGCTCGTGGTTATGCCAACGGGTGGCGGTAAATCGCTGTGTTATCAACTGCCGGCGCTGATTCGGCCGGGTGTGGCGGTGATTGTCTCACCGCTGATCGCATTGATGCAGGATCAGGTCTCGGCGTTGTCCCAATGGGGCATTCGTGCGGGTTGCCTGAACTCCTCCATTGATTACTCGGTGATTGCCGAGACCGAGCACCAGATGCGTGCCGGTGGTCTGGATCTGCTCTACATTGCGCCAGAACGTTTGCTACAGGCACGGACACTGGATCTGTTGTCCGAGTGTCAGATCGCCTTGTTTGCGATTGATGAAGCGCACTGTGTCTCCCAGTGGGGACATGATTTCCGCCCGGAATACCTGCAGCTGTTTAAACTGCGGGAACGATTCCCCGGTGTGCCCCGTATTGCGCTGACCGCCACCGCCGATGAACGTACCCGTCAGGAAATCATCAACCGCCTTGAGTTGACCGATGCTGAGCGCTTCGTGCGCGGCTTTGATCGACCGAATATTCGTTACCGCATCGGCCAGAAAGACCGCGCCAAAGAACAGCTACTGAAATTCCTCAAAGATGAACACCCAAAGGATGCAGGGGTGGTGTATTGCCTGTCCCGCAAACGGGTGGAGGAAACCGCCGAGTGGTTGTGTGAAAAAGGCTATGATGCCTTGCCTTACCATGCGGGGTTATCCCCTGATCTGCGTAACCATAATCAGCACCGCTTCCTGACGGAGGAGGGGGTGATCATGGTCGCGACCGTTGCCTTCGGTATGGGGATTGATAAACCCAACGTGCGCTTTGTTGCCCATCTGGATCTGCCAAAAAGTGTTGAAGCCTACTATCAGGAAACCGGTCGTGCCGGGCGTGATGGTCAGCCCGCTGATGCCTGGATGGTGTATGGATTGCAGGATGTGATCTTTCTGCGCCAGATGCTGGCGGGGTCACAAGCCAATGATATGCATAAGCAGGTCGAACGGCAGAAACTGGAAGCGATGCTGGGGTTATGTGAAATCACCAGTTGTCGCCGTCAGGCACTGTTGGCGTACTTTGGTGAAAACGAACATGCCGCGTGTGGTAACTGCGATACCTGTCTGGAACCGGTGCCGGTCTGGGATGGCACGGAAGCGGCGCGCAAAGCATTGTCTGCGGTATTCCGCACCGGGCAGCGCTACGGTGTGACCTATGTGATCGAAACCTTGATCGGTAACCGTCCTGAACGGGTGGTGCAGCTGGGTCATGACAAACTGTCTACGTTCGGCATTGGCAAAGAGCTGGACAAGAAGCAGTGGCGGTCGGTGTTCCGTCAACTCGTCGCGCGTGGTTACCTGAGTGTTGATGCGGAAGGCCATGGCGTACTGCAGCTGACCGAGAAGTGCCGTCCGGTATTAAAAGGCGCAGAGTCGCTGGAACTGCGTAAAGACCAGCGTAAACAGACACAGTATCGTCGTAGTCAGGTGCCGCAGAACAAGCTGGAAGCGGAAGATTTTGCGCTCTGGAATGCACTGAAAGCGAAACGCAAAGAGCTGGCCGATGAAAATGGTGTACCGCCATACGTGATTTTCCACGACGCAACGTTGATGGAAATGGTGATGTACCGTCCGCTCAGTCATGATCAGTTCAAACGGCTGAACGGGGTCGGTCAGCGGAAACTGGATCTTTACGGCAATCAGTTTATTGGTGTGGTCGAAGAGCATGAAACCGCCGATGAGGCCGATCTGGATTCGCAGGTCGAGCAATCCATTATGCTGTTCCGCAGTGGCATGACCACCGATCAGGTGGCGTTGCAGCAAAAATTATCCGCCAAAGTGATCTATAACCATCTGGCCCACGGTATAAGCCACGGTCAGCTTGAGATGAATGATGTGGTGGAACTGCCGGATGCTGAAGTACGCCATATCGAGCAAGTGATCCACGAATGCCAGCGCGAATACGGTAATGCGTTAAAGCCGGTATTTGATGCACTGGCCGGTGCCTATGAGATGGGTGTACTGCGTTGTGTGAAAGCGGGTCTGCAACTTTGATCTCCGACCGATGATCGAGTTGGGCACTGATGCGACGCTGCTGGGATTGTTTATCAGTGGCCTGGTGTCTGCCACGTTACTGCCCGGTGGCTCGGAAGCCCTGTTCAGTTACATGCTCTATCAAGATCAGTTTGCGGCATTTCCTCTGTTTCTCGCGGTCACATCCGGTAATGCATTGGGGGGTATGATTACCTTCCTGATGGGGTGGTGGCTCGCGACCCGTTATCCCCTGAAATCGCTCGATAAACCCCAGCATCTGCGCGCCCAACGCTGGCTGGAGCAATGGGGGCCTGTGGCATTACTGCTATCCTGGCTACCGTTGGTGGGTGATCCACTGTGTTTTATTGCCGGTTGGCTGCGTGGTCGACTCTGGTTGTCTATGCTTATGATTTTATTGGGCAAGGCCGCACGCTATCTGGTATTAATCGCCGTGGTGGGCTAATACTGACTAAGGTGCCTGAGTAAGTCCCTTCGCGCTGACACGGATGATGCCTCTATGATGAACAGCGAAACCTTCCGTAAGCTCCGTATTACCATTTTGCTCTTTCTGTTGCTGGGGATCTGCCTCAACACATGGCTGTCCATTGTCCGGGTTACGGATTGGGAAGAGCCACTTTGGGTCGTTATTTACCCCATCAATGCGGATGACCGCATCGATACCCGTCAGTATATTTCCGCACTGAGGGAAGAGCACTTCGAAGATATGGAGATCTTTATGCAACGCGAGGCTAAGCGTTATGGCATTCAGGTCGATCAGCCATTGGAAGTGAAACTGGCGCCCTTGGTTCGGTCGCACCCCCCGTCTATTCCGGAAAATCCCAGCCTGTTAATGAATGTGCTCTGGAGTCTGAAGATGCGCTTCTGGTCATGGCAGAACGATAATTGGGAGGGACCCAAACCGGATATCCGTATCTATATGCGCCTGTTTTCACCGGTCAATCGCAATATATTGGAGCATTCGTTGGGGTTGCAGAAAGGCATGATTGGATTGGTCAACGGTTTCGCCAGTGTGGATTATCAGGGGCGTAACAATATGGTGGCAATTCATGAACTGATGCACACATTGGGCGCCACGGATAAATATGACATGGAGACCAGCTTACCGCTTTGGCCTGAGGGTTATGCAGCACCTCATCAGGAGCCGCTACTGCCGCAGAATACGGCTGAAGTGATGGGTGGTCGTATGATGGTGAATGGCGGTATTGCGCTGATGCCCAACAGTCTGGAGCAAGTGCTCGTGGGCCCTCAGACCGCCCACGAGATCAACTGGCGTAATCGCTAACCCGTTCCTATTACAGTGTCTTTGTCTCAATGAGACGAGGGCATTGTATAAACACATGTTTTGGACATTCATTGCACCGTTCAGTGTGTTGTTCGACCTGCTCAACCAGTGTTTCCAGTGCGATATCTACCGTTGGGAAAAACGCGTCCTGACCGATTTTCTCCAGATAACCGTTAGCTTTAAGCTCATCCAGGACGTAGTTTTTTAACGAGCAAAAGCTGAGCTGATAGCCTGCCTTTTTGAGCCGCTCCGACTCCTGCAATAACATCTCCGCACCCGATACGTCGATAAAGTTGATGCCGGTACAGTGAATCAGTATCTGTTTGCTCTGTGGATAGGTGAGCGGAAGCTGGTGGATACTGCGCTGAATGTGATCCACCGCACCAAAGAAAATTGAACCATCGATACGCAGAATTTTAATACCCGGGCAGGATGCCAGTTTGAAACGTTTAATCGCACGCAGTTCGGTGCCATAGGCAAATGACAGTGGGGCGACTTCGGTCAATTTAGGGCGTGATGTACGTTTTAAGTACAGCACCAGTGATACCAATACGCCCAGATAGATGGCGAATTCCAACTCCAAAAACAGGGTTGAGAGGAAGGTAATCAGCAGAATGGCGGCTTCCTGTTTATTGCTCTGCAAAATCTGTGCGATGTGATGGCTGTCGATCAGATTCCAGGAGATGAGCAGGATAGCGCCTGCCATCGCAGGCATCGGCAGATAGGCGGTAATGTCGGGCAGCAGCAGTAAAATGAGCACCAGTATTGCGGCCGCTGAAATTCCCGCAAGCGGGGTTTGGGCACCGGAGTCGTAGTTCACACCGCTGCGGGTGAAAGAGCCCGAACCGGCGTAACACGAGAAGAAACTGCCAACGATATTCGATAAACCCTGCCCTAAAAATTCCTGATTACCTTCAATACGCTGCCCGGAACGGATCGCAATGGCGCGGGCGATCGATACCGCTTCTACCAGTCCTAAAATGGCGACAGCAATCGCTCCGGGCAGCAGAGCGCTGATGGTATCGATAGACAGATCAGGCAGTGCAAACTGAGGTAGGGTGCCCGGCAGTGCGCCCACTAAAGGTACGTTGTGCTGGTCTCCCTGAAGCAACCAGCATAAAAAGCTGCCAGCAGCCATCCCAACCAGCATCGCCGGAATTTTGGGGTTAATCATTCGGACACACTGGATGGTTAGAATTGTGACCAGTGCAATCCCCAGAGAATAGAGATTCGTCGTATTCAACTGGCTGATCAGGGTATGCCAGGTGTCCACAAACGATGAGCCAGAGGCGATTTGAATCCCCAATATGTATTTCATCTGGCTGGTGGCAATCAGGATGGCGGCACCTGCAGTAAAGCCAATGACGACAGTATGAGAGATAAAGTTAACCAGCGTCCCCATACGTGCCAGCCCCAGCCCAAGCTGAATCAAGCCCGCCAGCAAGGTTAAGGTCATCACTGCTGGGATAAAAGCGTGGGTGTCAGGTGGAATGACACTGCTGACAACACTGAGCACTACAATGGAAATCGCCGCGGTAGGCCCTGAAATCAGGTGCAGTGACGAGCCAAACAATCCGGCAATAACCGGTGTGATAATGGCGGTGTAGAGGCCGTACTCGGGGGGCAAACCGGCAATTAGCGCGTAGGCAACACCTTGAGGAAGCACAACAATTGCGCCAGTCAGACCGGCCATTAAATCTGCTTTTATTGTGTGAGGTGTCAGCTGTTGTCCCCAGATCAGAAAGGGCATCCATGCACGTAAAAAGCTAAGTACGTGTCTGGTCTGCTGAGTCTCTTTTTGCTGCATGTGGGGTGTCCTGAGATAGGTGCTGATTTTATTCGGAGGAGAATAGAGGTCTGGGCGCCAGAGATAATATCAGGTTAACCGGAATAGCGGGGTAGGGTGGTTAAAAAACACCCAATACTTTCGTCGCTGGAAGCGTGGAACTGCGCTATAATCCGCGCCTTCTAAATTGTTGAATGTTCCCGAATTCCAGACCATGACTGAATCCGCTGCTGTAGAATCACCTGAAAAGAAAATTAAAGTCCGCACGAACAAACTGCAGAAACGTCTGCGCCGTGAAGTGGGCCGTGCTATCGAAGACTTCAATATGATTGAAGACGGTGACAAGGTGATGGTGTGCCTGTCCGGCGGTAAAGACTCCTATGCCATGCTGGATATTCTGCTGAACCTGCAGAAAAGTGCGCCGATCCACTTTGATATAGTGGCGGTGAACCTGGATCAGAAGCAGCCGGGTTTCCCTGAGCATATCCTGCCGGAATACCTGGAATCGATCGGTGTGGAGTTCCACATCGTTGAGCGTGATACCTATTCCATCGTGAAGGAAGTGGTGCCGGAAGGTAAAACGACCTGTGCGCTGTGCTCCCGTTTACGTCGTGGCACTTTGTATGGATTTGCAGAAGAGATCGGCGCGACTAAGATCGCGCTGGGCCATCATCGCGACGATATTCTGGAAACTTTCTTCCTGAACATGTTCTACGGCGGCAAGCTGAAATCGATGCCACCTAAGCTGGTATCCGATGACGGCAAAAACATGGTGATTCGTCCGCTGGCTTATGCCCGTGAGAAAGATATCGCTGAGTACGCTGATCTGAAACAGTTCCCGATTATCCCGTGCAACTTGTGTGGTTCGCAGGAAAACCTGCAGCGTCAGGTGATCAAAGAGATGCTGAACGGTTGGGATAAGTCCAATCCGGGTCGTATCGAAACCATGTTCCGTTCGCTGCAAAACGTCGTGCCTTCCCATCTGGCCGATACCAATCTGTTCAACTTTAAAGAGCTGCAGAAAGGTTACGCGCATGGTATCGCCGGTGATAGTGTGACCAATCACTTTGATCTTGAGCAGCCGCAGGCGGAAAAAATGCCAGAGATGATTGATATTCTGGCGCTGTAACACCCGTTTCCTACCTCCCACCTAAGGAAACGGATTTCAACGAGGTAGTACGTAGTGAACATGAACGTTGTTCTGCTTTCCCTGTGTCAGGCGTTACTGACCACGGGGAACATTCTGTTAGTGTCTGTCACGGCCTTGATTGGTCGTGATATGGCGCCAAGCGCGACACTC
>JAGSHA010000314.1 GCA_023954795.1 Oceanospirillaceae bacterium
GCCTTGCGCGTCTGCAAGGAGAACCCTCGCAGGGCCATCTGGTTAATCATACGTCTACGTAGGGGAGTCATCTTGAGGCCTCCTTTAACGGTTACAGGAGACTTAAGTGTGAGCAATTACCGGACAGCCAGAATAGAACCGGCAAGCTCCGCGAAGCGGCTTAGTTCAACAGCTAAATAGACGTCAAAATGACGTGTTTAAACGCGTCAGTTTGATATATATCCCCGAAAACGGGGTTTGAGAGGAAGGAAGGTAATACGATGATATGCATACGTTTTCCTTAACGTCTCTTCGATTCCCATCCGGGGAAATGCATCAAATTGATGCACTATCCTTGCACACTACCCGCCCACATGAAATACTGTATATAAATACAGCATAAGGATATGCTATGACCTCTCCGTTTATTCAAGCGTTGCGCGATCACATGCGCGCCCGCCATTACAGTAAGCGCACCGAACAAACCTACGTTTATTGGATCCTTTATTACATCCGCTTTCATAACCGCGCTCACCCAAGCACCCTCGGAGCGCCCGATATAGTGCGCTTTCTCGAATACCTTGCAGTCAAAAAAGACGTCACCCCCAGCACACAAAAGACCGCTCTCAACGCTTTGATGTATCTTTATAAACGGTTTTTAGGTTGGGAAGATTTCGTATTACAACTGGGA
This sequence comes from Oceanospirillaceae bacterium, assembly GCA_023954795.1. Classification (GTDB taxonomy): domain Bacteria; phylum Pseudomonadota; class Gammaproteobacteria; order Pseudomonadales; family Balneatricaceae; genus Pontibacterium. The sequence continues at coordinate 671 of JAGSHA010000314.1, forward strand.
GACTTCAAACGTGCGACCAAACCTCGAAAGCTTCCGGTTGTTCTTTCACGCGATGAAATACGGAATCTGTTTAGCAACCTTGAAGGCGAGTACAAAACCTGTGCTCAGCTAATGTACGGATCTGGACTGCGGCTCATGGAAGTATGCCGGCTGCGCGTAAAGGATATTGATCTCCAGTCACTTTCTGTATTTGTATATGAGGGCAAAGGCGGGAAACAACGCATTACTACGCTCGCGGAAAACTGCGTCCCCACACTGAAACGCCAGATTGAATTTGCCCAATTAAAGTGGCAAGAAGACCGTGAAGCCTCGGTGTGGGATGGCGTATTTCTTCCCAATGCCTTAGCCCGTAAGTATCCCAACGCCCCTTTTGAATTTGGTTGGCAGTATGTGTTCCCGGCCGCGAAACGTTCAAGAGATCGCCGTGATAACAACAAGGTTCGGAGACATCATATTTACGATCAAGCAGTGCAGCGCGCCATAAAGAAAGCGGTTGCGCGTGCTGGAATTCAAAAACCGGCTTCCTGTCATAGCCTGCGCCACAGTTTCGCGACACACCTGCTTGAACGCGGTGCTGACATCCGCACGGTTCAGGAACAACTGGGTCATTCCGATGTCCGTACGACAGAAATTTACACGCATGTATTAAATCGGGGAGGCAATGCTGTCCGTAGTCCATTGAACGATCTCTAAAACGCCCGTGTGTAGATGTGAGGCTGAATAGACCGCCCTGTCTATACTGCATAGCAACGTGTTCAGGATTCATCACTGAATTGGGGTGTCGCTATGCAGAACTTACGATCTGTTTTAATCACCGCCGCCACTGCCAGCTTGTTACTTTCGCCGTCTACTCTTATTGCCGAAGAGTTACTGGTCGGTAAAGCATGCCCTGTCAGCTTCCAGCAGAAGAATATAGGCATTCTGGTGTTCTCCAAGGAGTGGTATCACAGTAGTCGTGATAACGCCTCCTACATCGCAAGTGATAACGCCACCGGGATCGGTTTGGAGATCCATTTGTTTTCGAATAAAACCGGCCACCTAACCGGGGATAACACGGCACGTTGTGACCAATATCGCCTGCTACAGGTTCGTAGTACCACTGCGCAGCTATTTGGCGGGGAGAGCGCCATTCAGATCGATGTTCCCGATGAGTTCGATAATCCCTTCTACGACAATGCACCGCTGGAACATGGTTACGGTATGCATCTCACACCCGAAGATGATCGGGATAAACCCTGGAGCGGTCGCCCTACCCGCGCATCCACCGTCGCGATCTACGACACGCCTTATGTGTCGGATTCCTATGGTGTGGAGGGAGAGAATATCAACGTTCAATTTGAGACCTGCGTGGTCTGCGCACGGGAAGATCGCTACGATACGATTCTTGCCTGTGGCACTTGGGGATATACTCGTGACTATATGGGTGGCAGTACCGGATGGACAGAGCCAGAGTTTAATGGCGTTCAATGCAACGCGATGCCGAGCACTCGTTTTCAACAAGCGCTGATCCGCTCTCATCGGGTGGAGTATGCCTACTGGCTCGACTGGCGAACATCATCGCAGGCGGTAACGCGTTAATCAGATTACCCGCATGACGGCACGTGCGGGCAACCTGATAAGAACGCCAGACAGTCAGACCGCCATATCAACTTGTTGTACGGTTCCAACATCTCCGGCTTCCGTGAGATAGAAGCCACTTGCCCGAACCCGGCCATTTTGCTGATTGTCTTCACCTTTCACATCAAAGGGGGTTTCTGTCGAACCCAGATAGATGGCACCTATATCCCGATCTGCCAGGGATTCCAATTTGTCCTCACCGAGTGTTTTAGTCCAAATTTGTAGATCATCGAAGATGCTGTCAGCTTCGTCGATGTAGTTGTTACCGTCTTCATCATACTGCGCCAGATCGGCAAAGCCGTTACCTGACAGCGCACCAAACAACTCGGTACCGTCGTTGATCACACCGTCGTCATTTTTGTCCAGCGCCAGCATTCCGCTATTGGTAAAGTAACTGATCAGTTCATCTTCACCATCCGCATCCAGATCAAAGTTAAACTTTTCATCAGACAGGTCTGCTGCATTGCCTTCAAAATTGATCACCAGAGGGTCGGTAAAGCTGACTTGCTGCGTCACTTCAACGGTACGGGTTTCTGAATAACTGCGCTCCATCGACATTTCCAACGCAAAGTCGATCTCCCGACCATCAGCGGTTGTCACCGAGCCACAGCTATTGAAACTGCTGCACTCGTACTCCTCAACGGTTTCGGTGACATTGAACGTCATGGTCAGCATATTCGCCTGTCCGCCGACAGGTGCGCCCTCAGCTTTTACGGCCACGTTTTCAGGGACACCGGCCAGCTCATCTTGATTGATATCAGCCATTAACACCTTGCGCCCGCTAATCGCTTCCAGCAATCCACGAAACAGGCGGTCACGGGTGATCTCTTGCTGCTGCGCCAGAGAGTTATCTTCTGAATCTCCGGTGTTGAATTCATAGCCGTTCTCGGTCATCACCAGAATAGAGGGTGTTGTTGATTCGCCCTCCTCACCACTGGCACCTTCGGCTGGCGTGGTTGCCGAAGCCCCTGCACCACCAAACAGACCACCAAAGCCTGACTCCTTTAATAGTTGGCTAAAATCCAGGCGTGCACTGCTGGACTCGAATGTGTTGCTTCGCGTTACAGACTCAAACTTTTCGTGTTCGGCGCTCATCTGTACGTTGCTGCTCTGAATAATCATAAAGTGCTCCAGAATTTCCCTGTATCAACGCTGTTTTTTCAGACGAATGGGCCTCTATCGCCTGTTATAAAATCAGCAACAAAATGTCCGTTCCATTTTTCAGAGACAAAGAGACCCCGTTGCTTTTGTCAGGACAAAAACAAAAATGCGGACAGTATGTAAAAACGGAAGCAGGTTGCCTTCAGATACCTTTCTGGCGGCAAAGAGATACCTCCTTCGCACACCGGTCAGGTTGCCGAATTAACCGTTCCATTCAGATTGGAGTTAACGCTCGTTACAATTTTTCCTGCTCGTGAAGCTCTCCTCCCATACAAAAAACCTTATAAAGCAATGAATTATCACTGATAGCCCATCTCTTCCGGCAATAGCGCAGACGTGATGTTCATTTCAGCAACGTCAGTACAACCATCACTTATAAAGTCATCTGATCGTTTATTTGAGGGGATAAATTGCAAGATACGGACCGTTTAAAGCGCGCAAACATTAAACTGTTATAATGTTTGGCTTTCCGGTTTAAGAGGCATAAATAGATGGATTGCCGTATGAGGTGTGGTGCCTGTTGTATCGCACCGAGCATAAGTGCTCTGATGAAACCTGCGGGCGAACGCTGCCAGCATCTGGATGACGATATGCTCTGCACAATCTTTAATGAGCCTCACCGTCCTTCAGCCTGCGCCGACTTTAAGGCCGAGATGGAAGTCTGCGGGACATCTCGTACAGACGCTATTCATCTGATCACGGAACTGGAATCCCTGACCTGCCCATAATGTACAGCGTTTTTGTGCGCTGCTATGATCCTTTCGTTTCCATCAACTGCGTTGAGAATGCCTGACGTGAACAAAAGTCTGATTACCAATGGCCTTGCGATTATCGCTA
>JAGSHA010000416.1 GCA_023954795.1 Oceanospirillaceae bacterium
GACCACATCCACCACTTTTAGCTCACGCATGTTGCCGCCGTTGAGCAAGACCTGAACCTCAGTCCCGGGCTTCAGCTGTTCAAGATCAACTGCATCATCCACGGGCACTTCCATCACCATTTCCGGTTGTTCCCACAGTCGAATGGGAGCGTGCTCCAGCAACACGGTGCGCTGCTCATGGTTCAGTTCACGGACACTCGCATGCGCCCAAGTCTCGTCAATCCGGCCCATTGCCGGGGGCGTCATACGCATAAAATCAGAGTTGATGGAGGACTCAGAATCGAGCATAAATTGCGCCGACACCACCACCTGATCATCCGGATACAGGCCATCAACGATTGCGGTACGATTTCCCAAACGTGCGCCAGTATTCACAGAGACCGATTTGTATTTACCATCACCCAGCGCAACCACCACCCGTTTCTGTGTCCCGGTGATAATCACCGCGCTGGAAGGTACATTGAGGGTGTCTGCCGTCGGTTTTGCCTGCACATCAATCTGGGCAAACATACCCGGCTTAAGCGCCATATCTCTGTTATCAAAGCGCAGACGCACCTGCACGGTACGGGTCTTTTCATTCAAGGTGGGATAGATGTAATCCACTGTGCCCCCCCAGAACCGCTCAGGCAGGAAGTCGAGCCTCATCCGCGCACGATCACCCACGTTGATCAGCGCAGCCTGTCGCTCAAACAGTTCGGCCGTCACCCACACCTGATCCAGCGCACCAATGCTCATCACCCGTGTCGCCGGTTTAATAAACATCCCCTGACGGACATTTAACATGCTGACAAAACCTGCTTGAGGGGCGTAATACGGAATGCTGTTCAGAACTTTTCGGCTTTTACGTAAGGTAGCGATCACCTGTTCCGGAACCCCCAATGCACTCAATTTGGCCCTACTCGCATCCCGTAAATAGCGGTTACCACTGCGTACGGCGGTGACATATTCTTCCTGTGCGTTGACCAGATCCGGCGAATAGATCTCGTACAAAGGCGTGCCTTTTTCGACATACTCACCTTCCGCCTGCACGTGTAACACTTCCAGCCAACCGGAGATCCGTGAATGCACATCCATCCGCTGCTCTTCGTCATAGCCCACATAACCCACGGTGTTAATGGTTTCCTGCAACGGACTGAATACCACCGGTGCGGTACGCACCCCCAGATTGTTTTCGACCTGTGGATTAATACTCACCGTACCCGGAGAATCACCAGCACCGGCCAGATCCTCGGCATAGACCGGCACCAGATCCATCCCCATGGGAGATAATCCCGGTTTATCCCGTTGAAAGTTCGGGTCCATTGGGGCCACCCAATACAGCGGTTCATCGGCAGCTGGAGCCTCAGTGCCTGCGCCCATACCACTATTCAAACCAAGATATTGAGGTGCCAGATAGCCGCCAGCCGCACCGATCAATAACGCTGCACTGGTCAAAAGAAATTTATTCATGGATTCACCTCGCCTTCATTGGCCATCAACAGCGGATCTGCGCCTGCCAGCCAGTAATTCATATTGGTAATAATTTGGGCTTGTTGATGCGCTAGCTGGATCTTCATCAGCTTGGCTTCCAGTTCACCCATTGCCGCCGCGGCCACATCAGAAAACCCGCCATCAGCGGCAGCATAAGAACGGGTCGCTGCAATGCGCTTTTCACGCAACTGACGCAGATAGTCCTGGTTGTAGATCGCTAAACGCTGCTGCACACCCTGATAGTTGCTGATCGCCTGCTGCAGTCCAGCTTGATGTTCACGCACGCTGAGTAAACGATCTTCCCGCGCGGCTTCCCGCTGCTGTATTGCGGCGTTCCGGCTCGCGTCCTGACGCTTTTCCGGAAACAACGGCAGATCAAACGTAACCGCTACACTGAAAAAATCAGCGCGATCACGGCCATCGGACATGTCATCGCGCAGTCCATAGCTCGTCTCCAGCCGGAAACCCGGTTTGTAGGCTTGGTCTGCTAACTCGACACCGCGTTGACGAATGTCGATATCTTGCGTCAACAACCGCAGCTGGGGATGGGATTGCAACGCAGACCGCAAGGCCGACATATCATCCAACGTCAGCACGGGCTCGATTGCCGGCAAAGACGTTGGCAGGGACTCATTGCTCATGACGACTGGTAACCAACGGTTGAGCTGACTACGCAACACCGACTCTTGCTGCTGCATACGGGTAATGCGATCGTTAAGACGGGTAATCTGCAGCTCAGCGTCGAGCACCTCAAAGCGCCGCGCCTTGCCGCTGCGGAAGTTGGCACGGCTGATATCCACCAGTTCCTGAAACAGATGACGATTGTTCTCCAGTAGCATCAGCTGTTCCTGCAAGGCATGCAGTTTGAGCCAACGGATGGATACCTGCTGTTTCAATGTTGCTGCGCGCAAACTTCGCTGTAACGGGCCTTTATCTGCCTGCTGACCGAGCTGCTGCTGACGGATCTTTAAACTGTCGCCGCGCGGAAACTGCTGCGACAACCCGACCTGCAACTGCGTCATGTTTTCCTGATCAAAATCGAAGGTATCGGTTGGCAGATTGGCGAGCGCCAGCCGTAACTTTGGATCAGGCAACTGGCCACTGGCGATCGCTTGCGAACGTAATGCCTGCTCCTGATAGGTATTACTGCGGACCCAGTGATCGTTGTGAATCGCTTCAGCGACGGCATCCTGAAGGCGCAGTTCAGCCTGCACCGGTACGGCGGTAACAGCGACTACTGCCGCAAATATAGTGGGTATACGAATACGCATAATCCTGTCTCTTGCATAGAAAAACCCTCCGCGCGGAATCATCCCGGCGGACCGAATTCAGGCAGAAAACAGGGGGCTTAATTCAGGAAAACAGCGTGCTGAATATGTAGACGTGGGTAACCACGCAGGAAGACTCGCTCACGAACAAAGGGGCCGAATAGCCGCGCTTGTCGCCAGAGCATCACCAACAGAATGCTGGCAGAGAGGATATACAGAACAAAGAAACTGGTGGATGGGTCGGCATCCTGCATCGGATCGGCCACCAGATTACGTCCCCAGTCACAGCCGCTCTCGTCGCTGCCGCAATGGGACATATCACTGACCGGCGCATCACCCGACTGATGCTGACTATGATCCATCATCATACGATCAATGGCCATAAGATCTGAACTGCTTGAACCCAGCCAGTTAGTGCATACACCCACAGAGCAATAGACGACAAAAAACAGCAATGCGATTGCTGCCAGTGTCCTGCTGCTGATTGTTTTGGGTGTTTTGAACATCATCGGTCCATCAGTTATCAAACAGCGTCCAAATATGACGCCTGCCCCATAGGATACGTGAGGACTGAA
>JAGSHA010000114.1 GCA_023954795.1 Oceanospirillaceae bacterium
AAAGATCTGACCGGGCGCGCCTTCAGGTTCGCCGGTTTCCGGATCCATGTAGTTATACACACCCAGATGGCAGATCTTCGCCACGGTGATGCTGTTCTCTGGATTGTTCTTGGCAAAGATGGTTTTGCCTGCAAACTCCAGGTTATCCACAGTGGTGTCGAGGTGACGTGTCGCACGTTCCAACAACTGCTTCTTCACATCATCACAGGCTTCCATGATGGCGTTACCGCCCACATAGGTGGTACGGCTGGCGTGGGAACCGATATCGAAACCGTTGGCATCGGAGTCACCGGTTTTCAGGTGGACTTCGTCCATCTCCAGTCCCAGAGCCTCTGCGGCGATCTGCTGCAAAACGGTGTGGGAACCCTGACCCAGATCGGAGCAGGCCACAGAGACAACGGCGCTGCCGTCTTCGTTCATCATCACCGTGCAGACAGTGTGTTCCAGTAGCATCGGTGTTGCGCCGGAGGTGTGATTCATCACCGACACACCGATACCGCGACGTTTCACGCCGCTCTGGTTTTTCAGCTCATCAGACTTCTTGTTCCATTCGATCGCGTCAGCACCCTGACGCAGGCATTCGCTCAGCTGACAGGACGGATACTTCACGCCGAAGCACCAACCGTCGTCGCCGACACCCTTGTGCCAGTCGAGACGCCACTGAACCGGATCGATTTCAAGCTTGTTCAGCGCACGGTCGATCAGCTGTTCCAGTACGAAATTAGTCTGTGGGTTACCGTAACCACGATACGCACCGGCCGGGGCTTGGTTGGAGAAATAGGATTCGCCCTGATAACCCAATGCGCCGAATTTGTACATACCACTCAGCCATGCGCCAGTAGTGAAAGGAACGCCGGATGCATGGGTAAAGTAGGCACCGGTATTGGCTTTAAAGCGTGCCTGACAGGCAACAGGGGTGCCGTCTTTCTTAAAGCCCAGACGCATCCAGTAATCACCCGCGTGACGGCTCTCGGAGATGATCCAGTCCTCTTCACGCAAGGTTTGGACTTTCACCGGGCGACCCGGTACCGCCAGTGCCATGGCGCAGGTTTCAGGCTCGGAGATGATCCCCAGACGAGCACCAAAACCGCCACCAATAGTGGTGGAATGGATCTTCACCTTGGACATCGGCAGGTCAAACAGACGGGCAATCTTCAGATGGGTAATCTTCGGCATCTGACCGCTGCTCCAGCAGTTCAGACGACCACGACCATCCACCTGCGCGATATAGGCGTGCGGTTCCATCTGGCACTGTTTCTGTTTGTTGACGTAGAAATTATCTTCAACAATCAGATCCGCTTCTTTCATCGCGTCGTCCGCGTCACCCCAGCCGTAGCTGTTGCCCGGGAACATCGTTTCAGGTAATTGGAAAGCCTGGTTGTTTGGCTTATCCGGGTGTAGTTGCAAGGCGCCGTCCGCTTCGGCTTCACTCGGTGTCATGAACACATTCAGCGGTTCGTACTCCACGATCACCTTGGCAGCGGCACGTTCGGCTATCTCTTCTGAGGTAGCGATTACGCCGCATATTGCATCGCCCTGGTGACGGACATGACGGGTGAAGATGGTCTGATCCTTCAGGTCGCCCAGCAGGTCGCCCACTTTGTCCGACACCATCTCGTCGCACGCGCCGGTGTTGTACATGTTCTGTGTCACGTCCTCGGGACCGAGCACTTTCACTACGCCCGGCAGTTTCAGCGCTTCGCTGAAGTCCAGACGCGTCACGCGGGCGTGGGCATAATCCATACAACGGACGATCTTGCCGTACAGCATGCCCTGCATCTTTAGGTCAGCGGCATAAATCGGCTGGCCGGTGACTTTCTCGTAGGCATCAACTTTAGGTACGTTCTTTCCGATCACTGCAAACTGGCTCATGCGTTCACCCCCGCTTTTACTTCAACTGCGTTATCCCACTTGGCATCCACTTCGGGAAAACTCTTTGCGGCCTGCTGAACGGCTTTCACGATGCTGTCGTAACCGGTGCAGCGGCAGATGTTGCCTTCAAGCTCCTTGCGGATCTCTTCTTCGGTTGGATTCGGGTTTTTACGCAGCAAGCTGGTGCTTTTCACCACCATGCCAGGTGTGCAGTAACCACACTGAACGGCGGTCTGATCGATAAAGGCTTGCTGCACAGCGTTGAGGCCATCGAATGCCAAACCGGCAGAGGTGGTGATGGAGCGACCGTTCATGGTCGCGGCCAGTGCCATGCAGGAACAAAGACTGTCTTTGTCGTCCACGATTACGGTGCAGGCACCACATTCGCCAGTACCACAGCCATATTTAGTGTCGGTAAAACCGAGCTGCTCACGCAGGGTGTCCAGCAGGGTTTGGTGAACCGGCACGGTGAGATTCATCGGTGTGCCATTGATGGTAAGTTGGATTGCACGTTCTTTCATGATTTCTCCCTCTATCCCTTACTGGGCTGCCGCAGCGGCTTGTTCGATCAGACGTTTCATTACTACACCGGAGACCATCAGGCGGTACTCGGCGGTGGAGCGTTTGTCGTCAATGGGGGAGATCTCAGTCGGTACAATATCGGCTACGTGGGCCAGCAGTTCCGGGGTGATCTCTTCGCCGATCAGTAACTGTTCGGATTTAGGCAAACGTAGGGTGGTCGGGCCGACACAGCCCATCGCCATGCGTGCTGCACGACAGACGTTACCGTCCATATCGAGACGCACGGCACCGTTCAATTTGGCCAGATCTTCGTTCACACGGGTCATACGACGGAAAGCGGACCCGGTTTGCTGCTGTGGGGCATCAACGATGATCTCGACCACCAACTCATCAGACTGACGGGCGTTCTGGTTGTAACCGGTCCAGAAGTCTTCGATTGGAACTTCACGTTTACCGTTCTGACTTTGCAGAATCACGCGTGCACCCAGTGCCAGCAGTGCACAGCTACAATCGCCTGCCGGGCTGCCGCGTAAAACATTACCGATGACGGTGGCCGCGGTACGAATCTGTGGTGTGGCGAAAACCCAGGCTGCCTGCCAAAGCGCCGGGTATAAGGTCTGAATTTCCGGGGTTTCAAGAATTTGTGCCACCGTGGCGCGCGCACCAATGTGCAGCCCGCTGTCACGGTTAAAATCGATGTAATCGAGTCCACCCACTTCAGACATGGAAATCAACACTTCTGACTGGTGACGCACCTTCATGGCTACCACTAAATCGGTGCCTCCGGAAATCAGCTCTGCGCGATTCTGGTAGTGCGCCAACAGGTTGATTGCTTCCGATGTGCTTGTGGGCACCAGCAGATCAAACTCTGGCAAAATACGACTACTCATAGATCTACCTACCTGGTTTTTATTGTGTTTACTGAGGTATTCAGGTTGTTAGCGATGCCGCTCGGGTCTCGCATAATCCTGTAATTACAAGGGCAAACAGAATGCCAACTCGTAATAATCTTTTATTTTCAATGGGTTAAAAAAATGACTGAGTATCGGTGAGGGCATTAGTGATGAAATCATCACTTTGGGGGTGAGCAAAACATTTATCATTTAATTACCCATGCAAGTTCAATTGAAATTGCATGAAATAGCCGGTAGGGTCGGTACTATACTGGCTGATAAGTAACCAAAAAAAGAGTCTTTGGGCGGATTGTTCTTTCTTGAACAAGCGGTCTACTATTTGGTGTAAAGTTCAACCATATGAACAAGCGATTCTCCACCGGTATACAACCGGATGCTGAAGAACAACAATAAAAAAGCACGCAGTGAGGCAGTAGTTTTATGTTGAAGTCACAGGTGAGTAGTCAGACGCCGTTACCTGACTACAGTGATCTGCTCAAACGTATTCATTTTGATGAAGAGACCGGTCACATCTGGCTGGACGAAAGTCAGATGTTATTGCTGGATGCCACCGTATTCAGCGATATGCGGCGGGTGATGATTGAAACGTTAGGGCTGAATGGTGCCCGCGGAGTCTTGACCCGTATCGGTTATCTGGGTGGCTACAAGATGGCCGACCTGGCCCGTAAAATACACCCGTCGACGTCCGATAAAGACGCGTTTGTCATTGGACCTCAGCTCACAATGGTTACCGGCATGGCATCGGTGAATGTGCTCGCGCTGGATATGGATCTGGATAGCGGCGAGTTTTACGGTGAGTTTGAAATCTTGGGCAGTGTTGAATCCGATTCTTTTGTAGAAGACTTTGGTGAAACCGATGAGCCCATCTGCTGGCACCTGATCGGTTTCGCCAGCGGTTATACCAGCCACTTCATGGGCCGTGAGATTATCTACCGCGAAGTAGAATGCAAGGCCAGTCATGGTGGTAACCGTTGCGTCATTATCGGTAAACCCGCCGAAGAGTGGGATGATTATCAGCTGGATGCTCAGTACTTTGAGCCCCTGAATATCAAAGACCAGATGCTGGACCTGCAGGACCGGATCGTTGGGTTGCAGAAAAAGATCGAAGGTCAGGGTGAATCAGCCCAAGCCTGCGGCTCCGTAGGTGTTTCAGAGCGCTTTCAATACGCCTGGACGATGGTAGAAAAAGCCGCCAATAGCCAAATTACCGTGCTCTTGCTTGGTGAAACCGGGGTGGGTAAAGAGATGTTTGCCCGCGGTTTACACCAGTGCAGTGACCGGGCGGATACGCCGTTTGTGGCGATTAACTGTGCAGCCATTCCCGCCAGCCTGATTGAGTCAGAACTGTTTGGTGTGGAAGCGGGTGCCTATACCGGTGCGAACCATTCCCGTGCCGGACATTTTGAACGTGCATGTGGCGGTACGCTTTTCCTTGATGAAGTGGGTGAATTGTCGCTACAGGCGCAGGCCTCACTGCTTCGTGTGTTGCAGGAAGCCGAAGTGGTACGGGTGGGCGGTAGTGAAGTGCATAAGGTGGATATCCGTCTGGTGGCCGCCACCAACGAGAATCTCGAAAAAGCGGTTGAAGAGGGTCGCTTTCGCGCTGATCTCTACTATCGCCTGAATGTCTATCCGATCACGATCCCGCCGCTGCGTGAGCGAGTAGAAGATATTCCGCTGCTGGCGGATCATTTCCTGAAGAAGTATTCCGCTCAGTATGGCAAAAAGGTCAAAGGTATCTCTGATAAAGCGATGCTGATGCTCAAGTATCATCAATGGCCCGGCAATGTGCGTGAGCTGGAGAATATGATCGAACGGGGCGTTATCCTGGCGGATAATAACAACTCGATTAACGTGTTTGATCTCTTTGTCAGCCCTGAACCGCCGAGCAGCGGAGGTGGGCGTAGTCTGAACAAACAACAGCAACAACGTATAGCCAGCAGCATTCAGAGTGAGGACTGGGCAAACGATCTGGTGGAATCCGGTATCGGTCTGGATATGGTAGAGAGCACCTTGATCAATAAAGCCATGTGCAAAGCTAACGGTAATGTGGCGCACGCAGCTCGCTTGTTGGGGTTATCTCGGCCCGCACTGGCATACCGCCTGAAGAAAGATAATAAAGAGGGTAAGTCCAAATCAGAAGCGGAATGATTTCTGAGAAATTGATCGTTTTCGCTTAGATCGAGGTAGATGAAGTTCAATGCTGGAATAGGTTGAACTTCTATTTAAGAATGTGCCTTTTAAATACTCTTCCTGTACAGGGAGGTCCGATTAATCTGGGTTTGCCGCTTTATGAGTTTTAAAGCGTTTCAGAATAACGGTTTCCAATAGTTTGTCCTCAATATCAAAGCCTATCTCATTACACATTAATATCTGTTCTGGATTGTCGCGGTTATAAACGGTAATGATGTCGTCTTGCTCATCAATAGTGCCAAGCCTTTCTGCGACAACATACTCGAGTGTAGATGCCCACATCGCTTCGCTTGCACGGCTCAGGCCATCAGCGCGTTTAGCGATACATCGCGAACAAACATTTACATTGATCACTGATTTCCCCCTGTGTGACATTCAGCTGACACCTTATCAGAAAAATCTAGATACCCTCTATATACGTGAAAAGTGTGGTTGTTTTAGCAACCACACTTTCTATCCGTGCAACGAAACCAAACTCGTTTTAGGATGCTGCTTTTACATTATCCAGGTCATACCACGGTGTTGGATTAATCGGGCAGCGGTAACGTACACCGTCTTCGGTAATCGTAACGCGACTGGTGCGCTGCTGACCGGGTTCCAGTGGAAACATATCCAGTGTTTCATGGCTTTTAAAGTTCTGAATTTGGAAACCAACCAGCTTGCCTGATTTATTGGTGATGACAAATTCATACTCTCCCGCTTTAAGACCCGCAATGGTCTCCTCTGCGGCAAAATAACCGTTGTACTGATCCAAATGAATAACGGTGACGCCATCATCGCGTGTTTCTGGTGTGCCTGCCGCCGCAAAAGGTGCGACAAACAGAGCGGTTACAAGAGAGACCATAAGTAAGAAGGGTTTAAGCAGTTTCATGTTGAGCTCCTAAGCCGTGTTGATGTTTACGAGATCAACTTTAAACGTTAGGGTTAAGACGAACTATGCCTAAAAATCCATAATATATAGCTATTCGTCTGAAAGTGGGGTCTTTATGAACTTGCCCGGTAATGATGCTCTAAGCCTGATTTTGCAGCGCTTACGTCTAAAAGCGGAGGTGTATGTCCATGCAGATTTTTGTGGCACTTGGGCGGTGGATACCTCCGGTAGCCGTAAGGTGCCTTTTCATCTGGTAGAACGAGGCAAGAGTTGGCTGCATATGCCAGAGGAAGCCCCGCGCCTGTTAACCGCAGGTGATCTGGTGATTTTCCCCCACGATCATGCACATCAGTTGTGTAATCAGGAGTCATTACCAGCACAGGTGGTGTATAACCAGATACCTGAAGCGGATCCGGCGTTGCCGATGACGACGTTAGCCTGTGGCAGTTTCGAATTCGCCAGTCAAAGTTTATGGCCTTTACTGGATAGTTTGCCGAAGGTGATTGTGCTGGATCTGACCGATACGCATCGCTTGGGTCAGACCCATAGTTTGATGCAATTGATGATTAGTGAGCTTCAGCAAGGGCATGCCGGGAGTAAAGCGGTAGTGGATCAGCTATCAGCGGCCCTGTTTGTACATGTCTTACGCAGTCAGATTGAACAGGGTTTTGCGCAAGGTGTTCTGGCCGCGTTGTTTGATCCGCAGATTGGTCAGGCGCTATCACTCATCCATCAACAACCCGCACAGGATTGGAGTGTTGAGCGTTTAGCGCGAGAGATTGGGATGAGTCGCTCCGTGTTTTCAGAGCGCTTTCGAGATCTGGCGGGTAAAACCCCCATGCGTTATCTCGCCGAATGGAGGATGCGTGAGGCCAGCGATCTATTAAGCAGTACCGACGATTCGATTGCGCAAATCGCCGAAGCCTGCGGATATAACTCAGAGGTTGCCTTTCGTAAGGCATTTCGTTCGGTGACCGGACAAACTCCGGGAGCCGTGAGAAAACAGAACCGTTTATAAACCTTTATTCACTATTGCTGTATATACAACGGTATATGGTCAGATATCTACATGTATTTATAGTTTGGTCAGGTTTGAATCAAAGGGTTATTTAGAAATATGAATAGTGTCCATAAAAGGTAGGTCATCGTTATAGACAGTTATTTTTAAATACCAGAAATAAGTGATCGATCAGTCAATTATAAATAGATCCATTACTCAAAAACTGAAGTATAAAAGTAACCTCTAATTCATTATGATAGGTTAAATTTTGACACATGGATTACGTTATATTTGACGTAATTCTGAATTTCGGTGATTTTCAACATCGCGTGCTCAGGCGAGTTGAAACGTTTTCTACGCAAACCGAAAAATTGACTGATGAGCCGTACTGATGGTGAGTCTCTGTCATTTAATAGCCGACAGCAATGACTCGTTAGGGATGTAACGTGCAGGGATTGCTTGTTTTACACGTCTGAGTATTCTTCTCGCTCTTCCTGCAAAACTTCGAATTAAGATTTCAAGATTGAATAAGTGTTGTTAGGGCTTCATTGCTCTGTGGACCAGCCACGTCTGTTGTATACGGATATCAATGCTTATAAAGGGAACTGAAGATGATGAAGAAACAGGACGAAACTGCAGTATCCGGGGTCCTTGCCCGCAAGCCTTTGTTCCGAGCACTTGAACAGCGCATTATGTTTGATGCGGCGGCTGTGGATACCGCTGCACAGGTGGTGGCACCTGAAGTGATCATCAATGCGACTGATACACAGGATGATGCTCTGCTGGAGAATTTGGCGGAGCTGGTGCCACCGGCAGAGCGTGATCGCGCCAACCTGATCGTGATAGATCAGGGGGTGGAAAATTATGACACCTTGTTGCAGCAGATCCCCGACAACTACAGCGTGCTGGTCATCCCTGCGGGTGAAAATGGGCTGGCGCGTCTGGCTGAATCTCTTCAGAACTTCAACAATCTCGAATCTATTCATATTCTGAGCCACGGCGGCGATAACCTGTTTCAGTTGGGCGCGGATAAGCTGACCGCCGAGACGGTGAATCAACATGCTGATGCGCTGGCGAACATTGGCAATGCCCTCAGTGCAGATGGCGACCTGCTGTTATATGGCTGCAACCTGAGCGCCAGTGCTGATGGTCAAAGCTTGCTAGCCAGTATTGCGGCCCTCACCGGGGCTGATGTTGCAGCCTCTGATGATCTGACCGGTGCTGAAGCGCTGGGGGGAGATTGGCAGCTGGAATCCCGCACGGGTGATATCGAAGCCGCGACATTGAACCTTTCTTATGACGGGCTGCTGACTGGTGCGACCTATATCACCACCACGGCGGAGGGTGAACTCGATCAGCAACACGACGCCAGTGACCCTATTGAATTCACCATCACCGTAGACGGAGACCTGCCGACCACCAGTGCACACCTGACAATTTATGCCGGTGATATCGACAATGTAG
>JAGSHA010000159.1 GCA_023954795.1 Oceanospirillaceae bacterium
GTTGCTCTTTTTCACCGCCCTCGCCGATGCCATAGGGTGTGCCCCAGCGTTCACACGCCGCATCGTATAGCCAGTTCAACGCGCCATCGATACAGGCATCCGCCATCAAAGACAGGTCACGGGTGGTTTCGCGCATATCCGCATGGCGAGTCAGATCACGCCAGATAATGCGTACCTGTTCGCGGTTACGGAACAAACGCAACTCACGATGCAGATCGTTTTCGGCGTCGATGTCGGACAAACGCTGTGTCAGCTCGGTTGCGTAATAGTCGGGCTCGTAACTGCGGTGTAAGTCACCGCTGGCAAGCAGGTCCTGTAACAGGACGGGAGAGCGACTGAGTTGCTCAGATACAAAATCACTGCCTACGCTCACACGCGTCAGCTCAGTCAAAAGTTCGGGGGATACCCCTTCTACTGCGTTGAGTTTTTCTTCAAAACGCTGCCAGTTTTGCTCCAGCAGGGGGTGTAGTGACTCGGTTACCGTATCGGTTAGCGCTGTGTACATGGTCCGTTTGCTCTCCCAAAAGAGTCCAAACCGGGCCATATCAGATCAAAGCCCGGCGAGTTCAGCTGTACCGGCAGGCGATACAACCCAAATGCTCACCGGACATGACCCCAGCCTATCAAATCTCTACAGCTGAGGTCATGAGCTTTGTCACGCCAGATTCAATCTTCGTTGCGCACGCTGCTGGTGTTCCTCACTCCAGCGTGTTCGCCAGCTTAATGAAACCAGCTGCAAACCGATCTGCAAGGCAATTTGTCCCAGACCCACGGTCTGTAACAGCACCTCCATACGATCTTCCGCTTTTTTCTGTGCTTCCTCCTGCCACTCCTTGCCATTGCCGTTCATCAGACCCGCGGTACGGTGCCACGCATCCACATCGCGTAATTGGCGAATCAGCTTCGTCAGCAACTGGTCCAGATCACCTTCAGGGTCAGCCGGAATGATATCGCTGAAGCTTTCGTACAGCCCACCGATGTTGCGCAATGACTCCAGCGCCAACGTCACGTACTGCCAGTCACGGGTAAACTGCCAGGCTTCCAGATACTGCGGCCAGAGCATCAGTTCACGCTGCAACATCTGACAGAACGCCAGTTCCAGCGTTGCATCTTCGACAAAGCTCTGTTCAGGCTCACGCACCTGATAACTCTCAGGCGCGCAGAGTCGATATCCGCGCTGTGCTTTGCTGACATCAGAACTCAGCAGTGGAATCTGTTGCCCCAGCTCCAGCGCAACCCGAAACAGGCCTGCCGGGCTGCCCGCCATCAATTCCAGCTCAAGCTCACAGATCTCATCGTGTTTACGTTCCTCACCCTGCCCGATCCAGGCCTGGCCGCGATCTAGTGCAATCTCGATCAGTAAACGCTCACCGTCATCACCAACACCATCATATAGCCAGGTATTACGCATAAAGTCCGTGGCAAATACCGGTTTGATCCGCGCCAGCAATGCCGGATCGTTTAACGCTGCCGGCCATTCGGTTTCCTTCAGCAGTTCAAAGTCCAGTTCAGGCTGATCAACATACCACTCCCACTCAGCGCGCTGATGCAAACCACCTTCAGCTTTACCACTGGTTTTCAGTGTCTGGATATACCGGCCCTCTTTCTCGCGGATGCGCAGTGCAACTCTCTCTTGCGTCAGATTCTGCTCCGGCGTGTCAAAATAGATATTTTTCAACGCCTTAGCGCCTTGATCTATCACCTGCGGAGACTGAAACAACGGCTGCTGTTTCAGAGACTCAATGTGGTGTCGACTGACACTCAGTTTTAACTCGATTTCTTTCGCCATAACCCACAGCTTCCTTCTACTTCAGGCGACAGTCTACCCCAGTCTTGGGTCCAAATTCGATTTGCGTCAGTTTGATGTCAATTTCATGAATATTTCGTGTATATACAACTACAAACATATGACAGGCCACTTTATACTGGCGCGCAAATTTTACACTCACAGGTTAACGCCCATGGTAACCAATAATCCGATCTTGCAGATGTTTGCGCGCTCGCCGTTTAAACCGATGCAGGAACACATTGCAAAAGCACAAGAATGTGCTTCAGAACTGATTCCATTTTTCGAAGCGGTAAAAGCTGATGACTGGGAAACTGCTTCTCAGGTACAGCACCGTATCGCAATGTTGGAAGGCGAAGCTGATGTAATGAAAAAGGAGGTTCGCCAGCACCTGCCGAAGAGCATCTTCCTGCCGGTACCCCGTACGGATCTGCTGGAACTGCTGCGCATGCAGGACAAGATCGCGAACCGTGCCAAGGATATCGCAGGCCTGATGCTGGGTCGTCAGATGGCAATACCGGAAGCGATTCAGCCACACATGACTGATTTCGTCCGCGCAGCCCTCAGTACGTCAGAAAAAGCACTGGTTGCTCTGAATGAATTGGATGAACTGCTGACCAGTGGTTTCAGTGGCCGTGAAGTTGACCTGGTCGAGAAGATGATCGGTGAACTGGATGACCTGGAGCACCGCACCGACGAACTGGAGCGCGAAATCCGTTTCGAACTGTTCCAGATCGAAAAAGATATGAACCCGATTGATGTGATGTTCCTGTATCAGATCATTAACTGGATCGGTGATCTGGCGGATCGCGCACAGCAGGTTGGCAGCCGTTTACAGCTGCTGATGGCTCGTTAATTCTTAAGTTTTTTCAGGATTATTCCTCATGGATATCATCGCTCAGTATGGTGACACGATTGTCATCCTTGCGTGTATTTTTGGTTTCTTCATGGCTTGGGGTGTTGGCGCAAACGACGTCGCAAACGCCATGGGCACCTCGGTTGGTTCTAAAGCACTGACCCTGAAACAGGCGATTATCATCGCCATCATGTTCGAATTCGCCGGTGCATACCTGGCGGGTGGTGCAGTAACCGCCACCATTCGTAAAGGGATTATCGACCCCGCACTGCTTGCCGGCACCCCCGAATTACTGGTCTTCGGTATGATGGCGGCATTGCTGGCAGCGGGCACATGGCTGCTCGTCGCGACTTACTTTGGCTGGCCGGTCTCTACGACACATACTATTGTCGGCGCGATAGTAGGCTTTGCTGCAGTGGGTATTTCTGCTGATGCGGTTAACTGGGGCAAAGTCGCTAAGATCGTTGCGAGCTGGGTGGTCTCTCCTCTCACCGCCGGGGTCATATCGTTCTTCCTCTTCCGAACGGTACAAAGGCTCATACTCGACACCGAAGATCCATTTAAAAACGCGAAAAAATACATCCCGTTCTACATCTTCCTGGTGGGCTTTATCATCGCGATGGTGACCTTTACTAAAGGCCTGAAGCACATTGGGCTTGATCTGAGCTGGGGCCAGAGCGCACTTATCTCGATCGTATTCGGTCTATTCACCATGTTTATCGGCTCCATGATGCTGAAGAAGATCCAGCCCAATCCAGATGCGGATCGTGAATACCATTTCTCCAGTGTTGAGAAACTGTTCGGTATTTTGATGATGTTCACCGCCTGTGCGATGGCATTCGCCCACGGTTCTAACGACGTTGCGAACGCCGTAGGTCCTCTGGCAGCGATTGTCGGTGTTGTATCTGCTGGCGGTGAAGTACTGCAGAAGTCAGCCATGCCAGCATGGATTTTGCTGCTGGGTGGCGCAGGTATCGTTGCCGGTCTGGTGACGTACGGCCATAAAGTTATCGCAACTGTTGGTAACAACATTACCGAGCTGACACCAAGCCGTGGCTTTGCTGCAACGCTGGCCGCTGCAACTACCGTGGTTGTGGCATCCGGTACCGGTCTGCCAATCTCCACTACTCACACTCTGGTTGGTGCAGTACTGGGTGTAGGTATCGCGCGAGGTATGGCTGCATTGAACCTGCGTGTCGTCGGTACGATTTTCGTATCCTGGGTTGTAACCCTGCCTGCAGGTGCGGGTCTGGCAATCATGTTCTTCTTTATGTTCAAAGGCATGTTTAGCTAATACCCCGTTGAGCAGACGGTACCAAGTGCCGTCTGCTCTTTTAAGTTTCCCCTTCTTCAAGCTTCCCTTCTGCCTCCTCAAATCCTTTTTCTTTCCTGTCGCTCTCCGCAACATGAATCTCAGACTTTTCGCCGACCAGCGTAGACCCTCGTCCCTGATGGTTGCACAATAAGGTATTCCATACGGACGCCCACCCATGTTTGCTGTCATGGGGATGGTCATATAACAAGAAGAACGGAGACTCCATGTCCACCCATCAATGCCCTGATATCGTTACGATGCTTGCCGAACTGATTGCCAGCCCATCAGTCAGCTGCACGAACCCCAGCCTTGATCAAAGCAACCTCGACGTCATCGAAAAGCTGGAAACCTGGCTATCCAATTTGGGCTTCAAAACCGAAGTCATGCCCATTCCGGGGGCTCCCAATAAGGCGAACCTGATTGCCACACTGGGCAGTGGTCCGGGTGGACTGGTCCTGTCAGGCCATACCGATACAGTGCCTTACAACGATGAACTCTGGGCCAGTAATCCGTTCCGACTGACCGAAAAAGATAATCGGTTCTATGGGCTGGGTACCTGCGACATGAAAGGCTTTTTCCCGCTGGCCATTACCGCGGCGAAGAAATTCCTCGAACAGCCCCTACAGCAACCGCTGATCATTCTCGCCACAGCAGATGAAGAAAGCTCTATGAACGGCGCACGTGCACTGGCGGAAGCAGGGAAACCTAAAGCGCGTTATGCCGTGATCGGAGAACCTACCGGATTACGTCCTGTGTACATGCATAAAGGCATGATGATGGAGACAATTCGCATCAAAGGCAGCGCAGGTCATTCTTCTGATCCTTCACTGGGCGCCAACGCGCTGGAAGCGATGCACTCAGTACTGGGCAAGCTGATCGACTTTCGTCAGGAACTGCAACGGGACTATAGCAACAGTAACTTTACCGTCAGCGTACCTACGCTGAATCTGGGCTGTGTACACGGCGGGGACAACCCTAACCGGATCTGCGGCCACTGTGACCTCGAATACGATCTGCGCCCACTGCCGGGCATGAACCTCAATAACTTACGTGAATCGGTCGCGCAGCGCGTTAAACCACTGGAACAGGAATTTGGCGTACAGATCACCTCTGAATCACTGTTCCCGGGCATTCCCCCGTTTCAAAATGATGCCAGCTCTGAACTGGTACAAACCGCCGAAAAGCTCACGGGTTATACGGCCCAAAGTGTGGCATTTGGCACTGAAGCACCGTTCCTGCAGGATCTGGGCATGGACACGATTGTTATGGGACCTGGATCAATTGATCAGGCGCACCAGCCAGACGAGTATTTGGCTTTTGACCAGATTAAGCCTACAGTTGCGATACTAGAGCAAATGATCGCTAAGTACTGCCTGTGATAAACGATATAAAACAATACGTTAACTGGTTCCGCCACTCATCGCCGTACATCAATACACATCGGGGTAAAACCTTCGTGCTGATGCTGGGTGGCGAAGCCGTGGCCAGCCCCAACTTCGACCACATCGTCCATGACATTGCGCTGCTGAATAGTCTCGGCGTAAGACTGGTGCTGGTGCACGGTTCGCGTCCACAAATTGAGACCCGTCTGGCCCAACAAGGGTTAAAACCACAACTGCATCATCACCGCCGAGTCACCGATGCTGAGACGCTGCGCTGCGTGATTGAGGCCGCGGCCTCGGTGCGCACCGAGATAGAAGCACGGCTGTCGATGGGCCTGTCCAACACCCCTATGCACGGTGCCCGTATCCGTGTTGTGTCCGGCAACTTTGTGACAGCGCGGCCGGTTGGTGTTGATGACGGCGTGGATCTGGGTCATACCGGTGAAGTTCGTCGGGTCGACAGCGAAGCGATCAATCAGCATCTGGATCAGGGCAATATCGTCCTGCTGTCACATCTGGGCTACTCGCCGACCGGCGAAATTTTTAACCTTGCCGTTGAAGATGTGGCCACCCGCACCGCTGTATCGCTTAACGCCGACAAGCTACTGCTGTTTGGCGCGGACAAGGGTGTACTCGACAGTAAACAGCAACTGCGCAGTGAAGTGCTCACGCGTAAAGCCGAACGGCTGGTGAGCAGCTATCTGGCGGGGTTGGAGCAAAGCGATAAGCCCCATACGGAACTGTCGCGTAACTTACTGGCTTCGGTACAAGCCTGTCGTGAAGGTGTGAACCGCTGCCATCTGATCAGCTATCAGGAAGACGGGGCGCTCATCACCGAACTGTTTACCCGTGAAGGCTCCGGCACGATGGTGCTGCAGGAATCCTACGAGCAAATTCGTCAGGCCAGCATTGAAGATGTTGGCGGCCTGCTGGAGATGATTCAGCCGATGGAGGAGCAGGGTATTTTGGTACGCCGCTCCCGCGAGTTGCTGGAGAGCGAAATCGAGCGTTTCACGTTGGTGGAACGTGATGGTGCGATTATCGGCTGCGCTGCGCTCTATCCCTTTGCTGAGGAGAAAACCGGTGAACTGGCCTGCGTGGCGATCTCATCGGAGTACCGCGGCGGAGATCGCGGCGATATGTTACTGCAAGCGGTGGAAAAACAGGCACGCCTTCAAGGACTGGAACAATTATTTGTACTGACGACCCGCACCGCACACTGGTTTGTGGAACGTGGATTCAAAGAGGTGCCGGTAGGCTCTCTGCCAACCGAGAAAAAGTCACTTTACAATTTACAGCGGAATTCCAAAGTCTTTGCCAAACTACTTTGAAACCGAGTGCTGTTTTGATCCGATTTAATGACGGCCTCGGGATGAGGCCTCTTCTGACTGATTAAGGAATATCAACCATGAACAAACCGGTTCAGCCCAAGCTCGCTATACAGGAGCCTCAGGTACTCGACTTTCAGTTTCACGGCAAAGCCGGTGAATTCTTCCGTATCTGGATCGTCAACCTCTGCCTGACGATTTTGACGCTCGGAATCTACTCAGCCTGGGCGAAAGTCCGCACGCATCAATACTTCTACGGACATACCACCCTTGGTGGTTCCAGTTTCGAGTATACCGCCCTACCGATGCAGATTCTGAAAGGCCGTCTGATCGCATTCGGTCTGTTTATACTCTACCAGGTCATTACTAATTTTTTCCCCCTCGCAGCCTTTCCGATGATGCTGCTATTCGCCGCCGTGCTACCCTGGATTATCGTTCGCTCCCTGATGTTTCGACACTTTAATACCCGATACCGCAACATCCGCTTTGGCTTTGATGGCGGTTATGTGCAAGCGCTGATCGCCTATGTCTTACTGCCCATTGGCAGCGCGTTCACCGCCGGA
>JAGSHA010000390.1 GCA_023954795.1 Oceanospirillaceae bacterium
AATCAGCACGGCGACCGGACCAAAGATCTCTTCCTGTGCGATACGCATATCATTGGTTACATCACGGAATACGGTAGGACGTACGAAGTGACCGTTTTGCATATCAGCAGACAGATCGGTTGGTTTTTCACCACCCGCGATCAGGTTCGCGCCCTCTTCTACACCGATATTGATGTAGCCGGTCACTTTATCCCAGTGTGGTTTAGAGATCAGAGAACCGACCTTGGTATCCATATCCATCGGGTCGCCCACCGCAATCTTATCTGCACGCGCAGCAAAATCAGCGGCAAATTTGTCGTAAATGCTTTCCTGAACAAAGATACGAGAACCGGCGGTGCAACGTTCGCCATTGATCGAGAAGATACCAAACAACGCAGCATCCAGCGCACGTTCGTAATCACAGTCATCAAAGATCATCACTGGAGACTTACCACCCAGTTCCATCGAGAATTTCTTCAGACCGGCGTTGGCGATGATATGTTTGCCCGTAGACGTGCCACCCGTGAAGGAGATCACACTCACATCATCATTGCGGATGAGGGCATCGCCCGTGGTCGCTCCGTAACCGTGTACGATGTTAAAGACACCCGCAGGAATACCGGCTTCCATCGCCAGCTTACCTAAGAAATCCGTCGTCAGAGGAGACAGTTCAGACTGCTTCATTACCGCGGTGTTACCCAGCGCCAGACACGGCGCCGTTTTCCAGGTGCCGGTCATGAACGGTACATTCCACGGCGAGATCAGCGCACAAACACCCACCGGCTGGTGCAGCGTATAGTTCAGCATCTGATCATCCACCGGATAGGTGTGACCGTTCATCTGCTTCGCCATCTCAGCGAAGAAGTAGAAGTTGTTCGCCGCACGTGGCACCAGTGCTTTCTGCGTCTGGTAGATTGGCAAGCCGGTATCTTTGGTTTCCAGAATCGATAGTTCTTCAACGTTCGCGGCAATCAGATCACCCAGACGTTCAATGATTTTTGAACGCTTCGCCACCGGCATGTTCGCCCACGCAGGGAATGCATCTTTCGCCGCCGCAACCGCAGCCGCCACCTGTTCAGGGGATGCATGTGCAACTTCAGCCAGCACTTCACCGGTTGCCGGGTTTACAGTTTCGAAGGTCTCTTTACTCTCGACCCACTGACCGTTGATGAGGTTCTTAATCATCTCTGCGCTCCAATTCTCTTTACCATTGTTCTGTTTATAGTTGGGCTCGGGACTAACCGTTGAGCTATATCAGCTGATAACCCGCACTCATAACGAGCTACAAACGGCCAACTAATTAATATGTTAATTAATTTAGTTATGATCTTAACCGTTGTCAATGCTTTGCACATGAGAAACAGACAGTTTCTTAAGATATTAATCAGTTGACAAAACAGGAACTGCGCATAGAATAGTTAACATATTAAATAATATTCAGCGCACGGCTTACTGCATATATAGACATATATCCGCGCCCTGCCCTGAAACGTTCATGCTGCACGTACAACGCGATAAAGAGGAACTACTATGAGGCACAGCCGAATACTTAAAGCAGGTATAACCTGTAATCAGACGGAAGATCACGGCACTGATCTGATTGCCAGCCAGGATCAACAATGGCTACCGGCTATCAACGGCACTGTGCTGGGTATCGCCCTCAACCACAGCGATCTGCGTGATCAGATGGACGCTGCGTTCAATGAGAAACCCCATGTAAATCCACCCAAAACCCCTGTACTGCATATCAAAACCGACAACACCCATATCGGAAACGGTGCAGTCATCCCAGCTCCGGCGGATGGTGAAACGATCTATGCAGGCCCGTCTCTGGGTGTGGTCATCGGTCAGCAGGCCACCCGCGTATCGGCGGCTGATGCACTGGATTACGTGAAAGGTTACACCGTGGTCAACGAAGTGAGCCTGGCGGAAAACTCGTTCTACCGTCCGGCGGTGAAAGCGAAATGCCGTGACGGTTTTTGCCCTATCGGACCTTGGGTTGTAGATGCAGCAGACGTGAAAGCGCCGGAATCGCTGCAGGTTGCCACCTATATCAACGGCGAAATGCAGCACTGCACCACGACCGCCAAGCTACATTACGGTATCGCAGAGATCGTCGAATATGTGAGTAGCTTTATCACGCTACAGCCGGGTGACCTGCTGATTGCCGGTACTCCGCCGCGCACTGACAAACTGGCGCTGAAAGCCGGTGACACTGTCGCTATCGAAATTGAACAGATTGGCCGCCTGGAAAACCCTGTTGTGGCTGAACAGGAGATCACATCATGAAACGCGCACGTATTCTGCACAACGGCCAGCCAACCGACGTCACTGTAAACAACGACCTTCAGGCCGTGCTGGCGGATGGCACCGTACTGAATGAAAACGACGTTCACTGGTTACCGCCTTGTGACGGCAAAATCTTCGTATTGGGTCTGAACTACGCCGATCATGCGTCTGAACTGGCATTCAGCGCACCAGAAGAACCTCTGGTATTTCTGAAAGGCCCGAACACCCTGATCGGCCACAACCAGAAAACCTGCCGCCCGGACAATGTTGATTACATGCATTACGAGGCGGAACTGGTAGCGATCATCGGCAAAACGGCGAAAAACGTCAGCCGCGAAGACGCGATGGATTACATCGGTGGCTACACTGTAGGTAACGATTACGCGATCCGTGATTATCTGGAAAACTACTACCGCCCTAACCTGCGCGTCAAAAGCCGCGATACCTGCACGCCGGTCGGCCCGTTCATTATCGATGCTGATGAAGTAGGTGATCCGTCCAATCTTGAGCTGAAAGCATACATCAACGGTGAACTGAAGCAGCACGGCAATACCAAGGATATGATCTTTGATATTCCCTACTTGGTGGAATACCTGAGCGCCATCATGACCCTGTCACCGGGCGACATGATCTTTACCGGAACACCCGAAGGTCTGGCCGATGTGAAACCGGGCGATGAAGTGGTGATTGAGGTCGAAAAAGTGGGCCGCCTGACCAACCACATCATCAGCGAAGATGAATACGTCAGCAGCCTGAAGGCCTAAGGAGACAACCATGTTATCTCAGGAGATCATCAACGACTGCGCCAACCAGCTGCATCAGGCAGAGAAAACCCGTGAACAGGTGCGTCAGCTGTCGCTACAGCACCCGGATATCACCATTGAAGACGCCTACGCCATTCAGCGCAAATGGGTTGAGATGAAGCTGGCTGAAGGCCGCAGTGTGGTTGGCCACAAAATTGGCCTCACCTCCCGCGCGATGCAGCAGTCATCCCAGATTGATGAGCCAGACTACGGCACCTTGCTGAACGACATGCTGTTTCAGGACGGCGGGGATATCCCAACCGATCAGTTTATCGTCCCCCGTATTGAGGTAGAGCTGGCCTTCATTCTGGCTAAACCGCTAAAAGGCCCGAACTGCACAATATTCGACGTGTATAACGCCACCGATTACGTGGTGCCTGCACTGGAACTGATCGATGCGCGCAGTCAGTCAATTGATCCTGACTCTGGCCGTCCGCGTAAGGTATTCGACACCATCTCTGACAATGCCGCCAACGCGGGCATTATTCTCGGTGGCCGTCCAATCAAGCCAACCGAGCT
>JAGSHA010000330.1 GCA_023954795.1 Oceanospirillaceae bacterium
GCCAGTGCAAGCAGCTCCGTCTCAGCCTGAATCCGTGCAGCGGCCGGAGCCAAAGCCCCAGCCTGTGCAGCAAGCTCCGTCGTCTCAAGCACCGTCCCCTGTCGAGCCAAACACGGCACCAGACATGGCGCCCGCACCGCCAGTGCACACTATGGAAGATATTCCACCATGGGAAGATGCTGATATTCCTGCGGATAATTATACCGGTGGTCATCAGGATCTGCCATCAGCTGCGCCGGAGACCCCGCCGGGAAAAAAGCCTGAACCTGCACCGAGAGCGGCTCCGCGTGAAGCTGCTCCCGTGTCTGTTCCTGAGGTTGCTGCTGAACCGGCGCGGACGCGCACGCAGTCTGCGGTGGATACACCTGCTCAGAATCTGAAAATTGCTCAGGATCTGGGCGACCTGCCCAAACAGCTGGTGGATCTTAACGAAGACCACTGGGCGCGTCTGGCAACCAATATTGGTCTGGCGGGAATGACAGCCAGTCTGGCGAATAACTTATCGTTGGAACAGGTCAGTGATGCCACGCTGGTTTTCCATTACACGCCAGAACAGAAGACCTTACTGAATGATGTTCAGCGTAATCGCATTACTGATGCGCTGAATAATTATTTTGCAGTCCTTGTTGAGGTAGAATTTAAGCAGGACACGCAAAGTCGCGAAACACCAAGCCTTTACCAGATTCGTAAACGTAAAGAGCGACTGGCGCTGGCGGTTGAATCGATTCAGAACGACGAAACCGTGCATCGCCTGCAAGAACACTTCGATGCTGAGATTGATCTCGCATCGGTAGAACCGATTGATTGAATTTTGAGGATATCACCATGATGAAAGGTGGAATGGGCAACCTGATGAAACAGGCCCAACAGATGCAAGAAAATATGCAGAAAGCACAGGAAGAGATCGCTAAGGCAGAAGTGAATGGCGAATCCGGTGCGGGTCTGGTGAAAATTACCATGAACGGTCGCCACGATGTGCGTGTGGTTGAGCTGGACGAAAGCCTCATGGAAGAAGACAAAGAGATCCTGGAAGATCTGATTGCGGCGGCTGTGAACGATGCTGTGCGTAAAGTTGAAGCCAACACTCAGGAAAAAATGGCAAAAGTCACCGGTGGTATGCAGATGCCTCCTGGTTTCAACATGCCATTCTGATCGATGTCGTTCAGTCCTTTACTGCAACAACTGATTACCGCGCTGAGATGTTTGCCAGGCGTGGGTCCTAAGTCGGCCCAACGAATGGCATTTCATTTGCTGGAGCGTGATCAGCAAGGTGCACTGACGTTGGCCGGTGCACTGGAACAGTCGATCGAGAAAATCGGTCGCTGTGGTAGCTGTCGTACCTTGTCTGAAGTTGAAACCTGTGACATCTGCGCCTCCACCAGTCGGGATAAAGGTATGTTGTGCGTACTTGAATCGCCGGTGGATCTGTTTGCTGTGGAGCAAACGGGCGGTTTTGGCGGTTATTACTTCGTACTGGGTGGTCACCTGTCGCCAATCGATGGCATCGGACCGGAAGATCTGGGCATCGATCAGTTGCTGGAGCGTGTGCGTGCCGGAGAGGTGCGCGAGCTGATTCTGGCGACCAACCCGACAGTGGAAGGAGAAGCCACTGCACACTATATCGCTGAACAGGTACGAGACCTTGATATCAAAGTTTCACGTATCGCTCACGGTGTGCCTGTAGGTGGCGAGCTGGAATATGTGGATGGAGGTACGCTGGCACATGCGCTGGCTGGCCGTCGTTCATTAATCTAAGGAAGTTGTATGAGTCAGACCTCTACTGCCTATGATTGGCATAAGCTGGAAGCTGCTGCTGATCAGCCTGTAGTGATCACCGATAACGCGACACTTGCCAAGTGGTGTCAGCATTGGCAAACCTTGCCGATGGTCGCACTGGATACCGAGTTTCAGCGTGTCGAGACCTTCTACCCGATACCGGGTCTGATTCAGCTGGCCGATGATCAGCAGTGCTACCTGATTGATCCGCTCAGTGTGACTGATTTTGAGCCGCTGAAAGCGCTGTTCCAGAATACTGATGTGCTGAAGGTGCTACATGCCGCTTCAGAGGATCTGGAACTGTTTCAGAACAGTCTTGGCGTGTTGCCGGAGCCGGTCTTTGATACTCAGGTTGCGGCTGCATTTCTGAACTGGGGATTCTCCATGGGCCTGCAGCGAATGTTGCAGGAGATATTGGGTGTCGAAGTTCAGAAGCATGAGACCACCTCAAACTGGTTGCGCCGTCCCCTGAGTGAAAGTCAGGAGCGATATGCTGCTTTGGATGTGGCTTACCTGCCCGCTATCTGCCAAAAGCAGAAAGACGCACTCGAAGCACGGGGCATGTTAGAATGGCTGCAGCAGGAAAGCGAGGCCATGCTGCGGCAGGCGATTGATGAAGATCCAGAGGGAGCTGAGTACTATAAACGCTTCACGCAGATGTGGACGCTACCCGCGAACAAGATCGCCGCTTTACGGGATCTGACCGCTTGGCGCGAGCAAACCTGTCGTGACCGTGACGTACCCCGCAACCGTATTCTGCGTAATCAGGCGCTGCTGGAAATTGTGAACCAGTGGCCGCAATCGGTTTATGACCTCTCCCGTGTTGATGATATTAAACGTGCCATCATTCGTAACGATGGTAAGCAGATACTCAGCTTCCTGCAAAATGCACAGCACAGTGCGGAACAGAGTCCACCTGAACCGATTCTGCGTCCGTTACCGTTTTTCTGGAACAAACCACTGAAAAAGCTGAAAGCGATTGTGCGCGAATGTGCCGCCGAGCTTGATGTTGCACCAGAAATAATGCTGCGTAAAAAAGAACTGGATGCATTGATTCGCTCTGGTCTGGATGATGCGAATTTCAGTATGCCTGAGAGCATCAGCCCTTGGCGTCGCGATGCAGTGGGTGAAAAATTGCTCGCCGCGCTGAAAGAAATTGGGAAACGAGATTGATGAAAATTTGTTCTGTATTTAAAAGTTCACGTAAAGAAGAAATGTACCTTTACGTGGATAAGCGTGATCAGCTGAAACGTGTACCTGAGCCTTTGCTGGAGATGTTTGGTGCAGCGCTGCACGTGATGGATATGCCTCTGACGGAAAAGCGTGAGCTGGCACGTGTTGATACTGCCAAGGTACTGTCTGAGATCGATGAAAAAGGCTTCTACCTGCAGATGCCACCTCCAAAAGAAGACTATATGCTGGACCTGCATCAGGACCGTCCTGAAACCGGAGTCCGCTAAGTGGCACACGAGGTTTTCTGGCGCAGTAAGTCGCTGGACGCGATGAATCCACAAGAGTGGGAATCGCTCTGTGATGGTTGCGCGTTGTGTTGCCTGCATAAAGTTGAAGATGAAGATACCCGCGAGGTGTTTTACACCACCGTGGTGTGTCATCTGCTCGACTTTGATAACTGCCGCTGCACCCGCTACGAAGACCGTTGCACCTTAGTCCCCGATTGCGTGAAATTACGTCCGCAGGATGTGGATGCCTTCCATTGGTTGCCACCCACCTGTGCATATCGTTTGGTACATGAAGGTAAAGACCTGCCGGACTGGCACCCTCTGGTTAGTGGGCGTCAGGAAACGGTGATTGAAGAAAATGCGTCAGTGCTGAGCTTCTATGAAGTGAAAGATAACGAAATCAGCGAAGAAGATTTTGTGGATTACGTGATCGAGTAACGCAGCGTACTTAGCGTGAAACTAAAAAGCCCCGAACCTGTGTCGGGGCTTTTTAGTATTTGAAGGCTTCATATGTTGGAGGCTACTCGAATTTCTTCTATAGACCTGATGGGCTGAAGAAACCGGTTGGACGCGATTCCCAACAACCGTTGAGTGAGACGATTGTTGGGAATCGCTACGCTCATCCCAACCTACAACGCTCGGTGCTGAGTTTCATAACGAGATCAGTGAAGATGAATTTGTGGATTGCGTGATCGAGTAACACAGTGTACTTAGCATGAAACTAAAAAGCCCTGAACGTGTGTCGGGGCTTTTTAGTATTTGAAGAACCTGTAGGTTGGGACGAGTGAAACGATTCCCAACATCGAGTCTCACTAGATTTTCAGTAGCAACGTTGTGAGTCGCGGTGTTTATCCGAACTGGCTGGTGCTTTTAGCCAGAAGAGTTAGCTCACGCGTAACAACTGTCCC
>JAGSHA010000415.1 GCA_023954795.1 Oceanospirillaceae bacterium
CCGTGAATTCATACGAGTCTCTGCAGAACTTTGGTGCTTTGCCCCGCTTGCCGTACGTCGGTGAGCGATGGCGATGGTGTGCCTGAAACGAGTTTTGTTCTACTCGTTGCAGTGATTTCTGAATTCAGCATCCTCAGACTTTCGACTTTTTGTTTGCCCCTCTGACGCGTGCTTTCTTCGCCTCCTGCGACGATCTCAAATCTGTACACCGAATTTACGCCTGAGATATAAAGCATGACACCTGAACAGTTTGCCGAACTGGCTGCCCAGAATTTCAACCGTATTCCTGTTGTTCGCGAAGTCCTTGCCGACCTGGATACGCCTCTTTCCACCTATATGAAACTGGCTAACGCGCCCTACAGCTATCTTCTGGAGTCGGTTGAAGGGGGCGAAAAATGGGGCCGTTACTCCATCATCGGTTTACCATCACGCACAGTTCTCAAAGTCTCTGGTTTTGATATCACTGTAGAGACTGACGGCGCAGTGGTTGAGCGTCACCATTCCGAAGATCCACTGGCGTTTGTGGAGGAGTTTCAAAAACGATACCGCGTGCCGGATCTGCCGGGGTTACCGCGTTTTAATGGCGGTCTTGTGGGCTACTTTGGTTACGACTGTGTGCGTTATGTGGAAAAACGCCTGCAGAAGAATGTGCCTGAAGATGTGATCGGCACGCCGGATATTTTGCTGATGGTGTCTGATGAGGTTGTTGTCTTTGATAACCTCAGTGGCAAGCTGGTTTTGATCTCCCATGCTGACCCGCAAGAACCCGATGCTCTGGAAATTGCCCAGCAGCGTTTGGATGCACTCGTTAACCGCTTACGGTTTAGTGTGCCTCATGAGCGTCAGCGCAAAGGGCGTGAGGTCGACGAAAACGAATTCAAATCCAGCTTTGGCGAACAAGAGTTCATGGATTCGGTCGATCAGATTAAAGAGTACATCCTCTCGGGCGATGTGATGCAAACCGTCATCTCCCAGCGTATGTCGATCCCGTTCGACAACCGTCCGTTGGATCTATACCGCGCACTGCGGAGCCTGAACCCGTCTCCATACATGTATACGCTGCATCTGGATGATTTCCACGTGGTCGGCTCCTCGCCGGAAATTCTGGCACGGGTAGAAGACGGTGTGGTCAGTGTGCGCCCGATCGCGGGCACGCGTCGTCGTGGCAAAACCGAAGAAGAAGATCTGGCGCTGGAAAAAGAGCTGCTGGCGGATCCAAAAGAGATCGCTGAGCACCTGATGCTGATCGATCTGGGGCGCAACGATGTGGGACGGGTTGCTCAGATAGGGGGTGTTGAGTTAACCGGAAAAATGGTGATCGAACGTTACTCCCATGTGATGCATATTGTTTCCAATGTTGACGGTAAGTTGAAGCCGGACGTAACCGCAATGGATGTGCTGCGTGCAACCTTGCCTGCGGGCACATTAAGCGGCGCGCCTAAGGTGCGGGCGATGGAGATCATCGACGAGATGGAACCCGTCAAGCGTGGCGTCTATGGTGGGGCGGTTGGTTACCTCTCCTGGAATGGTAATATGGATACCGCAATTGCGATCCGTACGGCTGTAATTAAAGATAATACCCTGCATATTCAGGCAGGGGCAGGGGTGGTGGCAGACTCTGTACCACGCCTTGAATGGAAAGAGACCATGAACAAAGGTCGCGCGATTTTCCGTGCGGTGGCGATGGTCGAAAAAGGTTTGGATAACCTCTGAATCTCTGCACAGGACATAGATAAATGTTGTTAATGATCGATAACTACGATTCCTTTACCTATAACGTAGTGCAGTATCTGGGAGAGCTGGGTGCTGAGGTTGAGGTGCATCGTAATGATGAGATTTCTGTTGCCGAGGTTGAGGCAAAACAGCCTGATCATCTGGTGATCTCCCCCGGACCCTGTACGCCAAACGAAGCGGGTATCTCTGTTGAAGCGATCACGCACTTTGGCGGCAAGCTGCCATTGTTTGGCATCTGCTTAGGACACCAGAGTATTGGTCAGGCGTTTGGTGGCAAAATCGTGCGCGCCAAAGAGGTGATGCACGGTAAGACCTCTCCGGTATATCACAATAATACCGGTGTCTTTGAGGGGCTGGCGAATCCGGTAGAGGTGACCCGTTACCACTCACTGGTCATTGATCAGGAAACCCTGCCTGACTGTCTGGAGATCACTGCGTGGACTCAGAACGAAGACGGCAGCATCGATGAAATTATGGGCGTGTGTCATAAAGAGCTGGACATTGAAGGTGTTCAGTTTCACCCGGAATCGATCCTTACCGAACAGGGCCACGATCTGCTGGCAAACTTCCTGAAACGAAAAAAATAACAGGCTGGATGGTTAATCCCATGGATATTAAACAAGCACTGGCTGCGGCGGTTGAGCGTCGCGACCTGACCTCTGACGAGATGAAAGCGGTTATGCGTCAGATAATGACCGGTGAAGCGACCGAAGCGCAGATTGGTGGTTTCCTGATTGCCATGCGCATGAAGGGTGAAACGGTTGACGAGATCAGCGCGGCGGCTGCCGTGATGCGTGAGCTGGCGATTCCGGTTTCCATTCAGTCTGAGAATGCTGTGGATATCGTAGGCACCGGCGGTGACGGCTCCAATCTGTTTAACGTCTCCAGTGCTTCTTCCTTTGTTGTGGCTGCGGCAGGCGGTAACGTTGCCAAACACGGTAATCGCTCAGTTTCTTCCAGCTCCGGTGCTGCTGACCTGCTGGAAACCGCCGGTGTGAATCTGGCGCTGAATCCAGAACAGGTTAGTCGTTGTATTGATGAGATCGGTGTGGGCTTTATGTTCGCGCCTCAGCATCACAGTGCAATGAAGTACGCCATCGGTCCACGTAAAGAGATGGCGCTGCGTACGTTGTTTAATGTGTTGGGGCCGCTGACCAACCCGGCGGGTGCGAAGCACTACCTGTTGGGTGTGTTTGATGGCGCGTTGTGCCGTCCGTTGGCAGAGTCATTGAAAGCACTGGGTGCTAAACACGCGCTGGTGGTGCACGCTGAAGACGGTTTGGATGAGATCAGTCTGGCAGGCAAGACACAGGTTGCCGAACTGAAAAATGGCGAAGTGATGGAATACACACTGACAGCGGAAGATGCCGGTCTTGAATGTCAGAGCCTGGATGGATTGCAGGTACATAGCTCCGATGAGAGCCTGGCTGTGATTCGGGCGGCCTTTGCCGGTGAGAATGCCAAAGCGATCGATATGATCTCTCTGAATGCCGGTGCTGCGATCTATGCTGCCGATCTGGCGGATAGCTTGCGAGCGGGTGTGGAAAAAGCGAAAAGTACAATCCTCTCTGGCGCTGCGGCTGCCA
>JAGSHA010000433.1 GCA_023954795.1 Oceanospirillaceae bacterium
ATCGTACCGTGGTTATGCAGACCGATAATGTCACCAGACCACGCCTCTTCGACGTTTTCCCGATCACCTGCGACAAAGGTCACCGCATCGGCAACCTTCACATCCTTGTTGATGCGGGTATGCTTCATCTTCATACCACGACTGTATTTACCTGAGCAGATGCGCATGAAGGCAATACGGTCACGATGTTTCGGGTCCATGTTGGCCTGAATTTTAAAGATGAAACCCGAGAATTTTTCCTCTTCCGCTTCAACAATACGGCCCACAGTCTTACGACTGATGGGTGCAGGAGCCCATTCAACAAAGCCATCCAGCATTTCACGTACGCCAAAGTTTGCCAACGCCGTACCGAAGTACACCGGCGTCAGAGTGCCCGCCAAAAAGGCATCCCGATCAAACTCATGGGTTGCACCACGTACCAGCTCAATCTCTTCTACATAATCGTCGTAGATATTGCCCAACAGCTCTTTGGCTTCTGCCGACTCAATGCCCTGAATCTGAACATCTTCAGAGATGGTATGACCTTTACCCGGCTGGAATACATGGATGGTATCGGTGTAAAGGTTGTATACACCCTTGAAGCTCTTACCCATATCAATCGGCCACGTAATCGGGGCGGCTTCGATTTTCAGTACGGCTTCAATCTCATCCAGCAGATCAATTGGATCACGAATATCACGGTCCATCTTGTTCACGAAAGAGAAGATCGGCGTATCACGCAGACGGCAGACATCCATCAGCTTGATGGTCCGGTCCTCGACACCTTTCGCACCATCTACCACCATCAGCGCACTGTCTACGGCGGTGAGTGTACGGTAAGTATCCTCGGAGAAATCCTCGTGTCCCGGCGTATCCAGCAAGTTAACCATGCGCTCTTTGTATGGAAACTGCATCACGGAGGAGGTGATCGAAATACCACGTTCCTGCTCCATGGACATCCAGTCAGACGTTGCATGGCGGTCGCTTTTTTTGCCTTTAACCGTGCCCGCAGTCTGGATCAGGTTTCCGAACAACAACAGTTTTTCGGTGATGGTGGTTTTACCCGCATCCGGGTGCGATATGATCGCAAAAGTCCGGCGTTTGCCGACTTGCTGAGCAACATGTGACATTAAACGATTTCTTCTGACTGATGCAGTCGGGCATTTCACAACCCGGGTGCATAATTGAAATGAGATGGCGGGTATTTTCGCCGATCTGGCTAAAGGACTCAATCAAAGTTACGGGAAAAACCGTTATACGTGTCTTAAAGCCATCTTCAAATAAGCCCCTGCGACATTTTGCCCTGCTCGTTTTGAGTATTCGTCGGGTATAATCTGCCCCCATGGCTAACCATCACAACAATCTCCTCCAGCTCACCTACATCCGCACTGTCACCCTGTTCGGACAAAGCGCCGCGATACTTTTTGCGCTTTACGTCCTGCAGGCCTCACTCAATGTTTGGATTCTGGCCTCGACACTGGCGGCACTAACGTTGCTTAACGTAGCAACATACGCCCGTCTGCGCTCAGACTGGCCGGTGACTGAACCGGAGTTTTTTACCCAGTTGGTTGCCGATGTTGTGCTCTATGGCTGCCTGCTGTTCCAGACTGGTGGTGCCACCAATCCTTTTATCTTTCTGCTGCTGGTCCCTTTAATTATCTGTACGGCCACGCTTTCACAACGCCTGAGCCTGATCATGGGTGGCCTGGTTGTCGGTATTTATAGCTCGTTGTTGTTTTATTTCATCCCGATTATCGAAGCAGAATCACGCCACCAGCACGCCCTGCTTAGTCTGTTCGATCTGCATATCACCGGCATGTGGATAAACTTCATCCTGACGGTAGGCGTTGTCACCTGGTTTATTGTCCGTATGCGTCAATCGATGCATCGCCAGCAGGAACGGCTGGAAGAGGAACGCGAGAAACGTATTAACGATCAGCAACTGCTCTCACTGGCAACAATGGCGGCCGGGACAGCCCATGAATTAGGGACACCGCTGAGCACCCTTAGGGTTCTGGTGAGCGAACTGCAGGCAGAACATCAGGAAGACCCTGATCTTATGGACGATCTGGCGCTGATGCGACAGCAGATTGATGCCTGTAGTGATCGCCTGCAGCAGTTTGCTCGCTCCGTCCAGGAAGAGCAGTCCAGCCAGAGAGAAGAGACCTTCAGCGATATACTGGATAATGTTATCGAACAGTGGAGCATCCAACGCCCCGAGGTCACCTTTAAACTTGAAGTAGACACTGAAGGCACAGTACCGGATATAAAAAACAGCACCTCGCTACGCCAGTCAATTTTGAACCTGCTGAACAACGCAGACGATGCGCAGCCGAAAAATATCGCCATCAACCTGAGCTGGAATACAAACGATATCACTCTGCTCATCCACGATCAGGGACCCGGACTGTCACTGGAAGCGCATGACAATCTGGGCAAACCCTTCGTGACTACCAAAGGCCGTGGTCTGGGCATTGGCCTGTTTCTTACTGCAACAACACTGGCCCGCTATGATGGTAGTGTGCGCCTGTACAACCACCCCGATGGCGGTACGCTGACAGAAGTGATAATCCCAAGGAGCCAACTGGATGACTGAATTAGCCGGAAAATCGTTGCTGATTGTCGACGATGATCCAACATTCACCCGCATTCTCGCCCGCGCTATGAAACGTCGCGGACTGGAAGTATCAGTGGCTCATAGCGTTGAAGAAGCCGAGACCTCACTGACACAACGGATACCCGATCTGGCCACGGTGGATCTGAAAATGGATACTGCTTCGGGGCTGACATTAATTCCGAGTTTGCGGGCAGCCAACGACAACATGCTGATTCTGGTACTGACCGGCTACGCAAGCATCACCACCGCGGTGGAAGCTATTAAGCTAGGTGCGACCAACTATCTTCCAAAACCCGCTGATGCGGATGAAATATTGGCGGCGCTGGGCAAGCAACAGGCAGACCCTGATATGGAAGTCACCCAACAGCCGATGTCGGTGAACCGACTGGAATGGGAACATATTCAGAAGATATTGGCCGAACACGACGGTAATGTCTCAGCGACAGCCCGTGCATTG
>JAGSHA010000259.1 GCA_023954795.1 Oceanospirillaceae bacterium
CACGTCGTATTCCCACGCGATCTTGGTCAGCTCGCCCAGTGTTTCCAGCTCGGCAAACTGCGCTTCGTCGTTGGCATCGTAGACAGATCCCGGACGTAAGCCGTCACCCAGAGAGAAGGACACATCGTAAGCTGCACAGATCTCACAAATATCACGGAAGTGGGTGTAGAGGAAGTTCTCTTCGTGGTGTGCAAGACACCATTTCGCCATGATGGAACCACCGCGGGACACGATACCGGTCATGCGTTTCGCGGTCATCGGCACGTAGCGCAACAAAACACCGGCGTGAATGGTGAAGTAATCGACACCTTGCTCAGCCTGTTCGATCAGCGTATCGCGGAACACGTCCCAGTTCAGATTTTCCGCCACACCTTTTACTTTCTCCAGCGCCTGATAAATCGGCACGGTACCGATAGGCACCGAGGAGTTACGCATGATCCATTCGCGGGTTTCATGGATGTTGTCACCGGTGGACAGATCCATGATGGTATCCGCACCCCAGCGAGTACCCCAAGTCATTTTCTCCACTTCTTCTTCGATGGAAGACGTGACGGCAGAGTTACCGATATTGCCATTGATCTTAACCAGGAAGTTGCGGCCGATGATCATTGGCTCAACTTCAGGGTGGTTGATATTAGCTGGGATAATTGCGCGGCCTTCAGCGACCTCTTTACGTACAAATTCCGGTGTGATCTCTTCCGGCAGCTTGGCACCAAAGCTGTGGCCCGGGTGCTGTTCTGCGACCACGTTGCCTTCGGCTTTGGATTTCGCCAGTTTCATGTTTTCACGGATGGCGATGTATTCCATCTCAGGGGTCACAATCCCCTGACGTGCATAGTGCAGCTGGGTGACATTTTTGCCTGACTGCGCGCGACGGGGCTTGCGCTGCAGCTCAAAACGCAGCGTATCCAGACGCAGATCCGCTTCACGCCCGCGACCGTACTCGGAGGTCAGCTGATCCAGCTGTTCAGTGTCTTCACGCTCCAGAATCCAGTTCTCACGTACTGGCGCCAGACCTTTTCGGATATCGATATCTACAGCCGGATCTGTATAAGGGCCGGAGGTATCATAGACGTACAGTGGATCGTTCTTTTCACCACCAAAATCCGTGGGCGTATCGTCCAGGGAAATCTCACGCATCGGCACCTGAATATCAGGACGACTGCCTTCAACATATACTTTGCGGGATTTCGGGAACGGCTGTACGGAGTCCCGGTCTACCTGAGCACTTTCGCTGAGGTTTTTCATATTCTCTGCCATATGTCGCCTGCTTGCTTTCTCGTTATGTTACCCAGTCCGCCAATCACTTTGGCCACAACGCGTGGAAGTGATGCACCGGACCATGTCCGCTGCCCACCTCTAGCGTATCAGCCGCCGCGATAGCATCAGAGATATAGTTTTTAGCCTGCTCTACTGCCCGATAAGGCAGCTCACCCTTCGCCAGCATTGCGGCAATAGCAGACGCTAATGTACATCCCGTACCGTGGGTATTTTGTGTGTTGATACGTTTAGTGTTCAGTGTGATGCACTGCTCACCATCAAAATAAATATCGGGGCTCTGGTCTTCATCTTCCAGATGACCACCCTTGAGTAACACCGCTTTTGGCCCCAGCGCTTGCAGATCACGCGCCATCTGTTCCATTTCAGCCAGATTCTTCGGTTCGTCACAGCCAAGAATGACAGCCGCTTCCGGCAAGTTCGGCGTAATGATGGATGCCAAGGGGATAAGTTGATGAACCAAAGCATCAACCGCCTCTGCTTTCAGCAGCGCATCGCCACTTTTGGACAACATAACCGGGTCGACCACCAGCTTCGTCTGCGGATACTGACGTAAGAAGTTAGCAACAGCTATGACCACATCAGCATCACCGAGCATCCCGGTTTTAACCACATCAACTCGAAGATCATCAAAAACCGTTGCCAGCTGATCAATAATAAAAGGAACTGGAACACGATGGATGGCACGTACTTCGCGCGTATTCTGCGCAGTCAGTGCGGTAATCACAGAAGCACCGTATACGCCGAGTGCGGAAAACGCTTTCAGATCGGCCTGTATGCCTGCACCACCACCGGAATCAGAACCGGCAACCGTCAGGGCAATAGGTGTATTGGCTGGATTTGGCATCAACATCCCCCTCTCTGCTGTAAACGGAAGGTGATGATAAGGCCTGTCATAAGATGTTTTGTCGTCATTTCCAATCTCGATTTCCTACGCCGGTTTTAACCGGTTCAGGTTCAGCGGGTTTACTCTCAGCCCCTGCACTGCGCACGGGCACCCCGACCAAGACAATAGTCTCCTAGTGTATGTGCGTCTCACCGAGCTTGTCTATCCATGTGAGTAGATTTCATGTCTTACAGCGAAAAACATAGATGAAATTAGGCGTTTTCCCATACCTAATTTTCGAATATGGCACCCAACCGTTTGGTATATAGCTCATCAGCGCCCACAGATCAAAACCGTCCTGTATTTATATAGACAATAGTGGCCTGCACCACCGGACTAACCGTAATAGAAGTGCGATCACGCCTTTAAATAACCAAACGATGTTAACCACCCTATTTTTTATATCGAAAAGTTCACTTCTTAGGAAAAATTAAGAATTTTTCCTATATCAACCGAGGTACCTCCAAAGCATAATAAATCTCGTGGATCTCCTGTTCATGGAACGAATATATTGGATGGCATACACAAGCAGAACGGATTAGCAGGATGCTGATGGCTGGAAGCCCAAGGATTAGCTGCATGGATTATGGACGCCAATGAAGGGCGCTTCGATGGATCGAAGCGCCCTTTTTCATATCTGAACGATACAAATTTCCCGCATCACACCACAGCTTCTTTTCCATCCGGCCGAATACTACTTAAGTATAACTTCCTAAAAATTAGGAATTTTTCCTATATATCCGCTCACGCCTTATCCGGATAATGCGTCTTGTGGATCTCCTGTTCATGGAATGAATAGCAAGGAAGGCCAAGACAAGCGGAAGGGAAGGCAGGAAGCCGCGGCAGGAAGCCAATATCACATAGCAACGGTCACCGTGACTATGTGGTACACCGCACGGAAAATGGAAGCCAACGAGGGGGTGTCTCAAAGGAACTGAGCGCCCCCTTTTCTTTTTGGCAGATGGATATCTCCAGCCCCAAATCCCCCCGTCATCTCTATTCAGATCAGATCGTTTGCGCCTAACGAAAACATGACTATTGCCAACAGCATCAATGCAGAGGCAGAGAACCGTTGCACAAAAACGCGCTTTGCCGGCATTTTTTCAGCGTAACGGAACCCCACCCAGGTTAAGAACACCCCTAGAAAAATCGACAACAATCCGCGACTCGACTGCACGATCCCCCCAAACACCACGCCAATTTCCGCAAAACACGCAAACAGGAACATCATTGCCAACAGCCAGGTCAATGCTGAGGGTGTGCTTTGCAGCAATAGATGTTTCTCTTTGATACGAGGATATAACAGTAAGCTGGCGGCAGCGCAGATCAGATAACAGAGACACACCCCAACCGCAGCAGCATGGATCAACGGCAACTGCTCAAAGCTTTGCATCGTGTACAGCACTGACAGATCGGACAAAGAATATCCCACACAGGCCATCACAACCCAAAACAATGCGCGTCCGTGGATGCGTCCGCCACTGGCACTCAACCAAACCGCGCCCAAGGCACACAGTGCCACCGCCAGCCATTGGATAAGCTCATAACTGTCACCAAACCAGAGCAGGCCAATCAGCGCCAGCACCAACACTTTGAGTCCCAGCAATGGACTCACACGTGAGGCTTCAGACGCTCTGATCGCCTGAAACAGGGAGATCTGCCCTACCCCATAAAACAGAGCGGTAAACAATAAAGGCGTGGCATAGTTGCCCACGTGCAGCAGTTCCGGATGCCATAGGAACGGCAGTATCAGCAAAGAGATACCACCCAACACCAGATGCATCAGCACCAATAAGGTCAGTGGCGTCGCCTTGTGCTGACAAATAAACTGGGCGGAACAGACATAGGACACGGACTGCATCAGCGCAGCCGCAAAACCAAAGAGAACGCCGGTAAGCATGACAGGTCCAGAGAAACAAAGAAGCCGCATTGTGCCAGCTTCCGCGGAGAAGGGACAACCGACGTTTGCCAGAACACATACTCTCAGGCGTGGGCAATATCCTGCTGCCACAGTCGCTTAGCCAGCTCAGCCGGACTCTCGCGACAATCATTCGCGATCCAGGCGGCCAATCGACCTGCGACATCCGGCGCCACAAGAGGCTCAGGCTGCTCCAACTCCAACCAGTCAAATAGCAACGACTCATCGTAGTCTTTAGCGATCGTTGCCAACCCCAGTTTTTCCAGCACATGTGCATTGGAAAGCTGCTCAGCCTGTCCTTTGATCGGCATAGAGAATACTTTTTTACCACACTGTAACGCTTCACTGATCAGGCCAAATCCACAATGGGTGACCACACCGGAACAGCTGGAAAGGTCACGCTGAAAATCTTCACGGGAAAACGGCATGAAATAGAGATTGCCCCGCTGATAAGGCTCATCAATGCCACAGTAGATATAAAAGCGATGGTCCTCGAATACAGAGAAACGCGTTTCCAGCTCCAAAACCGGAGTCACCGGCAGATAAACCAACACTTTATCCACTTCCACTGTTGGCTCAAATAACGGCGGCTGTATCAACGGTGGCAACACCGGGTAATCAAAATGGTGCCAGTGCACGCCAATCGCTGTTTCGACAGGCGCAAACAGCTGAATCAAGCGAGACAACAGATGATAGTTGTGACCCGGTATGGGGTAACACAGCGCATACTGATGGGCGATTCCGACACTAGGCACCTTTTGCCGTTTCGCGGCCCAGGCCGTCACCGGCTCAAAATCCGTGATCACTCGATCATACCCGGACAGGTCCAGATCTCCTGCGTCTTTCCAGCAGCGTAACGGATTATTCTTACGCAATGTCTCCAGCACCTTCACCCGACCATCACGCTGCACAAACGTCAGGCCCTGACGGGTCTGGTAATCACCAAACGGCTCCATGTTAAAAAGCTGATCTTCTGGCCTGCCACTGAAAAGATAATCCACTTCAACGCCAGCGCGCTCCAATGCGGGCGCCATCACGCGCGCTCGAGTGATATGGCCGTTTCCCGTCGCCTGA
>JAGSHA010000397.1 GCA_023954795.1 Oceanospirillaceae bacterium
AATAATTTCAAACACTAAGATACAAACAAAGAACTAACACAAAGATTCAAAAACCATAAAAAATGCCTAATATCCGACTATATCCCGTAGGTTGGGTCGAGCGCAGCGATACCCAACACAACATACCGTTGAAGTCGCTCAATGTTGGGTATCGCTGCGCTCAACCCAACCTACAAAGGATTTACTTTTCTTTGGGCACAAA
Organism: Oceanospirillaceae bacterium; assembly: GCA_023954795.1. Taxonomy (GTDB): domain Bacteria; phylum Pseudomonadota; class Gammaproteobacteria; order Pseudomonadales; family Balneatricaceae; genus Pontibacterium. The sequence goes on from JAGSHA010000397.1 coordinate 203, forward strand.
AAAACCGGCACTAGGCCGGCTAAAACTCACGAAGGTGGATTGCTTGGGTGATCTTGCTCAGACCCTCATGTGGGTAATTCTTCGCAATATAGCTCAGGCAGGTAGGTTTTTATGACCTCGCTGTCCTGTGCCCAGGTACGACAGGTGTTTAACATGACCTGCGCGCCCAATTTCATGACATCCTCTTTTGCACTCGGCCAGAGGGTTTGCACGGCCGTGGTGGCAATGGGCATCAGCAGCTCACTCAGGTGCGTACAGCCCTGAACGCCGCCTAATAGCTCTTTACTCTGGCGCTGCCATCCGGGACCAATACGGGTCCCTTCCAGCTTTTTAAAGACGCCTACCACTCCGGGACACATCCTGAAGGGCGAGGCATCGATATAAGCTTCAACGGTGTGAATCAACAACGTCTGATCGATGGTGATCCGCAGGCCCAGGTTATGGAACGGCTCCCCCGCCGCGACATAACCTCCCCTTTCGGGGTTATCGATGGGTTTGCTTTTCACATCCTGCATATGGCCTTCGATATCCCACAAACCATCTTCACGCTGGTAACCGTTACAATTCACCGTGCGCTGATGCGCCAGCACACGGCGTGCGGGTTTTGATAATGGCATCAGCTCACCTTGTCCAGATCATCCAGTGTTGGCATTGGTTCTTTCAGCATTCGGCGCAAGATTTTTCCGACGTTAGACTTTGGCAGATCGTCAGCAAATTCGACGTATTTTGGCACTTTGTAACGGGTCAGACGTTCTTTACACCAGTCTCGGATCTCTTCCCGTGTCAGGTCTGGTGTTTTCGCAACAACGAACAGTTTTACAGCCTCGCCACTCGCCGCATCTTCCACACCCACCGCGGCGCACTCAATCACCTCTGGATGGGAGCTCACAACATCTTCCACTTCATTGGGATAGACGTTAAAGCCGGAGACAATGATCATATCTTTGGCACGGTCGACGATACGGAAGTAACCATCAGCCTGGCGTACGGCAATATCTCCGGTCATAAAGTAGCCGTCCGGCGTGAAACATTCGCGGGTTTCGGCCTCACGTTGCCAATAGCCACGCATCACCTGTGGCCCCTTAACACACAACTCTCCCGGAGTATCCACCGGCTGTTCTTCACCATCCTGAATAATTTGCACATCCGTGTGAGCCACGGGACAACCGATACTGCCAATCTGGATTGCGCCAGGCACATTGGTACAGACTGCGGGCGACGTTTCGGTCAGGCCATAGCCCTCCAAAATGGTGCAACCGGTTGTCTCCTGCCATAGGTCAGCCGCCGCATGAGTCAGCGCCATCCCCCCGGAAATAGTGACTCGAAGAGAACCGAAATCCAGCGCTTTAAATCGTTCTTTGTTACAGAGCGCAACAAACAAGGTATTGAGTCCCAAGAAACCGGAAGGCTGCCAGTTACCCAACTCCTTCACAAAACCATCTATGTCACGCGGATTCGGAATAAGTACCGAATGCCCCCCCGCAACCAGAACCGCCTGAGCAATCGTAAAAGCGTAGATATGGTAAAGCGGTAAAGGGGAGATCACCTCCCGCTGCCAATCCTCGCCAATCCCGCTGATGCGATGACTTAACTGCAGCGTGTTGGATAGCAAGTTGGCGTGGGTTAGCATCGCGCCTTTAGACACACCGGTCGTGCCACCGGTGTACTGTAACGCGGCAATATCCGAAGGACGTCGACGCACCAGAACCGGTACATCGCCCACGTATTTCAGCAACGCTGTGCGCAGAGAGATCGCCCCTGGAAGATGGTATTTAGGCTCCATCTTTTTCAGATACTTCACCGCAGCATTCAGCAACGTGCGTTTTACAAAGCCATGCAGATCACCCACCTGGGTCACAAACAAGTGCTTCACATCGGTGTTGTGAATAATCTTATCCGCTTTGTGCGCCATGCTTTTATGGATGATCAGGGCTTTAGCACCGGAATCTTTGAACTGGTGCTCCATCTCCGTGGCGGTATACAACGGGTTGGTGTTCACCACTACCAGCCCCGCACGCATCGCGCCGTACAGTACGACCGGATACTGAATCAGGTTGGGCAGCTGAATCGCAATGCGGTCTCCCGGCTGCAGATCGGTTTCCTGTTGCAGGTAAACCGCAAACGCGGCCGATAAACGATCCAGTTCCGTATAACTCAGTGTACGACCAAAACTGGTGAAGGCCGGTTGATCCGCATAGTGACCAACGGCGTACGCCAATACATCAGGGATAGTCTGAAAACCCTGTGGATTAATATCCTCAGGGATGCTGTCCGCTGCAGGGATCTGCCCTTCCATCACAACCTCGCATGCTGTTATTTTTATTGTTACGGTGTTTTAAAACAGTCGTGTAGTGTAGCCGCTAAATCAATTAATTTACCGGAAACAGTACCGCCAGTTTCGTCGCAATCATGATGTCACCTTCGGCCTGAATACGGCCTGTCATAAAGGCTTGCATGCCATCGGTCTCACCGGACATCACCTCTTCCAGTGTTGTGCTGTCCATATTCAGGGTCACGGTTGGGGTATCGTGCTCACCTTCTGCCACCTGACAATCACTCTCGGCCACGGTCACACTCCAGTGCGCATCACCGTCGATCACGTACTGAAAGACGGCATCCGTATCGGCTGCAGCGGCTGGGTTAAAACGGGCTTTCATCTCGGTAAAAATTGCATTCAAATCGGCCATGGAACTGGTCCCCTTATTCTTAGTGTTGCGGTAACGTTTGGCATTCAGTTTCAGCAGACCACGCGCTAATACGCGGCCTGCTGAGGTATTCAAAAAGCGTCTCAGCGTTTTCATCAGAACTGGAAGTGCTCATCATCAAGTGACATCAGGTTGTCAGCACCTGACACCATGGTTGCCACCAGACCACGGGTACGTGGCAGGATACGCTGGAAGTAAAAACGTGCAGTGGTCAGCTTCGCTTCATAGAACGCTTTGTCGCTATCACTCTCGGCCAGCTTCTGCTGCGCAGTTTCAGCCATGCGGGCCCAGAAATACGCCAGCGTGACGTAACCGGAGTACATTAGGTAATCCACGGAGGCCGCACCCACTTCATCGCGGTTCTGCATCGCTTTCATACCCACCTGCATGGTCAGCTCGCCCCACTCTTTATTCAGTGTTAGCAGCGGATCGGTAAACTCTTTCAGACCGGCATTATCAGACTGTGCCTGACAGTATTTGTGGATGATTTTGGTGAAGCGTTTCAACGATTCGCCCTGTGTCATCAGGACCTTACGACCCAGCAGATCCAGCGCCTGAATCTGGGTAGTGCCTTCGTACAA
>JAGSHA010000485.1 GCA_023954795.1 Oceanospirillaceae bacterium
AGTCGATCCACACCCAACGCGACTCCGGCACAATCGGGTATCCCTGCACGCAATGCGCTCACCAGTCGCATCTCCAGAGGCCGCTGCGGCAATCCCAGTTGCGAACGAATCTTTTGATCGTTCAACAGACGACGCTTCTGCTCTTCGGCATCCGTTAACTCGTGGTAGCCGTTGGCTAACTCGATGCCCTTTACAAACAACTCAAAGCGCGCGGCAACCGGACGCCCTTCAGGATCAACACGCACTTGAGCCAGTGCAGCCTGTGATGCGGGATAATCATAGACAAACACCGCATTCCGCTGAGCCATTTCAGGCTCGATGACATGGGACATCAACAGGTTCAGCCACGTATCCCGGTCATCATCGTTAAGATTAATATCGATATGCTGTCGAGTTTCGGCCACCAGCTGATCCAGTGACACAGAGTGTGGATCAAATCCCAGATATTGCATAAAGATCTGTGCATAACTCTGACGTTCGACCGCTTCAATCCCCAATATTGGGCAGACCAAAGCCTCCACTTCATCCATCAGCATCCGATCGTCAAAATCCGGCCGATACCACTCCAGCATAGTGAATTCAGGATTGTGACGCCGGCTACCGGACTCACCATTGCGGAACGCCTTACCCAGCTGATAGATCGCACCGCTGCCAGCGGCGAGCAACCGTTTCATCGCATACTCAGGCGATGTTTGCAGATACAGTGGATAACTTTCCGCGCCCACATAATCGGCATAACGCGTTTCGATCGTATCGATAAAGGGATCACTGACCGCACACTGGGACATCAGCGGCATATCCACTTCCATCACATCTCTGTCCGCAAAAAACGCGCGAATTTGCGCCACAATGGCCGCCCGCTGACGTAAGTTATCTATGCTGGCCGCAGGCTGCCAGTGATCGGGATTTATCGTCATCATTGTTCTCTATCTGCCTGAAACGCAAAACGGCAGCCTAAGCTGCCGTTTTCGTTCAGTGTCCAGCGATTATGCGCGGGATACGTAGTCACCGGTACGCGTATCAATCTTCAGTACATCGCCAGTGTTGATAAACAGCGGTACACGTACCACAGCGCCGGTGCTCAGCGTTGCCGGTTTAGAACCACCCTGCGCTGTATCACCTTTCAGGCCAGGATCTGTTTCAGTCACTTCCAGCTCAACGAAGTTAGACGGTGTCACAGAGATTGGGTTGTTGTTGAACAACGTGATCATGACGCTGTTCTGTTCTTTCAACCACTTGTAAGAATCACCTACAGCCGTTGAATCAGCAGCAACCTGCTCAAAAGAAGCCGGGTCCATGAAGTGCCACATTTCGCCATCGCTGTAGAGATACTCCATATCTGTTTCCATTACGTCAGCGCCTTCTACGCTTTCGCCAGATTTGAAGGTACGTTCCCAAATACGACCAGACAGCAAGTTTTTCAATTTAACACGGGTGAACGCCTGTCCTTTACCCGGTTTTACGAACTCGACATCCACCATGTTACATGGATCACCGTCGATCATTACCTTCAGGCCGTTTTTGAACTGGTTAGTAGAGTAATTTGCCATGACTGTCTCAATATCTGTTAAAGCTGGATAGCGGCGCTATTTCGGGACATTCTGCTGCAATTGCAAGTTACGACAGTGGGTTCCGGCGCCAGAATTGACAGTTATTCTACTTGAAAGGAGAATGCGAGCAACTTTCACTGCACCCTGCGGCCTGTTTTCCCCATCATGAATCTTCCGGTGACCTCCCTCGACAGCTGGCAACAACTGCTCAGCCATACCATTGATGACCCTGCCGAGCTGATCCGGTTGCTGGATCTGCCCGAGACTCTAGTGGCTCCGGCCCGGGAAGCGGCAAAAGGCTTTCCTTTACGTGTGCCAATGCCTTATCTGCGCAGAATAGAGAAAGGCAATCCGGATGATCCATTGCTGAAACAGGTGTTACCGCTTGTTGCTGAAACACGAAAAGTCACCGGATTTGTCGCCGATCCTTTGTCGGAAGCTCAGTACAATCCGCATCAGGGCATCGTGCACAAGTATAACGGTCGTGTACTGCTGATTATGACCGGCGCTTGTGCCATCAACTGTCGTTACTGTTTCCGTCGTCATTTCCCGTACGATGAGAACCGTTTGGGACCTGAGCAATGGCAGACCATGCTCAACTACCTGCGAGCTGATAGCAGCATTGAAGAAGTTATCCTCTCCGGGGGCGATCCTTTAGCCGTTTCCGATAATCGCTTGCAGCGGCTGGTAAAGGATCTAAGTGCAATTCG
>JAGSHA010000467.1 GCA_023954795.1 Oceanospirillaceae bacterium
AAGTGGGTAAACCGGGCGTTTATAACCTGGAAGATCTGATTAAACCTCATCTGTTGGAAGAGCGTATATATCGCCTGCGATGTGTTGAAGCCTGGTCGATGGTTGTACCGTGGATGGGGTTGTCTCTGGGTGATCTGCTGAAGAAATTTGATCCGACCTCTAAAGCGAAATATGTGGAGTTCACCACTTTGCATGATCCGGACCAGATGCCGGGGCAACGTTCGCGTTTCAGTACGCTGGATTGGCCTTACGTGGAAGGCTTGCGTATCGATGAAGCGATGCATCCTCTGACGATGTTGGCGGTGGGTGTATACGGCAATGCAATGCCTCCTCAGAACGGTGCCCCCCTGCGTTTGGTGGTGCCGTGGAAGTATGGTTTTAAGAGTATCAAATCGATTGTAAAAATCCGCCTGACCGACAAGATGCCTAACACCACCTGGAACTTGATGGCGCCGCAAGAATATGGCTTTTACTCCAATGTTAATCCGGCGGTGGATCATCCGCGCTGGAGTCAGGCATCGGAGCGTCGCTTGCCGTCATCACTGTTTAATCCGAATCGGGTTGATACCTTGCCGTTTAACGGCTACGCCGAAGAAGTGGCTGAGTTGTATAAGGGTATGGACCTGAAAAAATGGTTCTGATCAGGTAGATCGTTATGGTTAAAGCAAACCATAAAGCGCTGGGTTACCTGGAGTGGTGGGTGGTTTTCCTACTGCCATTAGTACCGCTTGGCTGGCTGACGTACAACGCCTGGATCTTCAAGCTAGGGGCTGATCCGGCTCAGGAGATTGTGCTGGAAACCGGGGTGTGGGCGATCAATCTGTTGTGGATAACTCTGGCGATTACGCCGTTGCGGCGGGTGTTCAAATTGAGCTGGCCGCTGCGCTACCGCCGCATGATGGGCTTGTACAGTTTGTTCTATGCTGCAGTGCACTTGGTATCGTTTGCCACGTTTATTTTGGGCTGGCGTTGGGATCTGTTGCTCAAAGAGTTGAGTGAACGACCCTATATCGTGGTGGGTGCATTGGGCTTGCTGTTGTTGATCCCGTTGGGAGTGACCTCAACCCGTGGCATGCAGCGCCGGTTGGGACGTAATTGGCTGAAATTGCACAAATTGGTCTATCCGATTTCTCTGTTGGTGATGGTGCATATTATCTGGCAGATCCGTTCGGACTTTGGTGAGCAGCTCATGTACGGCCTGATCTTGAGCTTCCTGCTAGGCAGTCGTGTGTATTTCTATCTGCAAAAGAAAACGCGGGTTATGAGGGCTGCCCGAGCGGCCTGATTCCCTTTCAGATATTTTGTGCCAGACTGACAAAAGGAGGCGCCGTGATTATTTTGCTGACGGTTCTATTCTGCTCATCCATGTAATCTGGATTACCACCTAAACTTGGCCCTCCGTTTGGCAGCCAGAGATTGCTGCCGGGAGGAGTTATGTCGCATAAACCCAACCTTATTCAGATGTTTCTTAGTGTGTTAGCCGCCTGCTTTGGTGTGCAATCTTCACATAATCAGGAACGCGATTTTGCCGCCGGTCATACCTGGACCTGGATGCTGCTTGGCCTTGCTGCCATGGGGCTATTCGTCGTATTTGTGATCTTTCTCGTGAGCTGGGCATTATCTATTGGTGGTGCCTGAACGGTTAAATTGAACTTGCGAAAAATTCAGGACTGCTATACTTCACAAAACCAAGCGGACTGGTAGGAAACTGGGACGGAGCTCAGGCAACGATGAAAGCCTGCCGTAATCCTACCGCTACCGACGTTGAAATTGTTGTACAGCGCCATAGTGTGTGTTTATAGGATTCGACAGGCTTTTTGCGTGGATGCGAGGGGGCCTGGAGATGAAGATCATAGGATGGGGATTGCCCGCACTGTTAGGTGCATTAGGGCTGATCTTTCCCCTGTCAGCAGTAGCTGAGTGGCAAGTTAACTTAGGGCCGGGTGTGACGGAAATCAGTCGCGCGGTCTACGATCTGCATATGACCATTTTCTGGGTCTGTGTGGCCATTGGTGCCGTTGTCTTCGGTGTCATGCTCTATTCAATCGTCCATCACCGCAAATCCCGCGGTGCCAAAGCGCACAATTTTCATGAAAACACGCTGGTTGAGATTATCTGGACCGTGGTGCCTTTTGTGATCCTTGTGGGCATGGCGGTGCCCGCAACGGCCACGCTCATCAAAATGTACGACCAGAGCGAAGCTGAGCTGGATATTCAGGTTACCGGTTACCAGTGGAAATGGCGTTACCAGTATCTGGGTGAAGATATCGATTTCTTCTCTTCTCTTTCGACTCCCCGCGAACAAATTTCCAATGATGAAACCAAAGGCGAGCATTACCTGCTGGAAGTGGATAACGCCATGGTGATTCCTGCCGGGAAAAAAGTGCGCTTGCTCATGACCGCTAACGACGTGATTCATTCGTGGTGGGTACCCGCGCTGGCCGTGAAAAAGGATGCGATCCCCGGTTTTATCAACGAAGCCTGGACCATCGCCCCTGAGCCAGGCATCTACCGGGGACAGTGTGCAGAACTGTGCGGTAAAGACCATGGCTTTATGCCGATTGTCGTGGATGTGCGCAGTGAGGAAGATTTCAACCAATGGCTGGTGGAGATG
>JAGSHA010000184.1 GCA_023954795.1 Oceanospirillaceae bacterium
GAGTGGGGCGAACCGATAAAAATGGATGACGCAATCAAGCAGCGGGTTGACGACATCTGGGACGAGCTGGATATTCTCTAGTGAGCGACACAGTATTTCTGCTGCACCTGAATGACAAACCGCAGCCGGTGCCCGTCCGGGCAGGAGAGACCCTGCTCGAAGCGCTGGAAGGTGCTGGGTACCGGATGCGGAAAAGCTGTCGGAACGGGGTGTGCGAGATCTGTGAAATAGGGTTGCAGCGAGGCACTGTTAAGCAACGTTATCCAAGTGCAACCTACAACAATAATAACGCTGCAGAAAATGTCAGGGTGTTGGCGTGTACCGCGACCCCGTTGACTGATGTTTGGGTGAATATTGAAGGGCTGATAGCCCCCGGAGAACAATCGGTGAAAAAACTGGTTTGTGACATTAAAGGGATCGAATCCCTGAACCACGATGTGTATCGGGTTCGTTTGCAGCTGCCGGCAACAGGCAGTCTGGCTATTGAATTTAACGCCGGTCAGTATCTGGATGTGGTTTTGCCAGACGGTAAACAGGCCTCATTCTCTATTGGCAGTGCGCCGGAGCAAGGGCGTGATCTGGAACTGCATATCCGACATATCCCGGATAGTGATATGTCCAATGCCATCATGGATCATCTGAAGTCTGAGAGCACCGTCGAGCTGGAGCTGCCAAAAGGTGATTGTTTCCTGCAGGCCAAAGCGCTGAACCCGGATACCCATTTTATATTTGGTGCGGCGAGTACGGGTTTTGCTCAGGTAAAGAGCGTTGTTGAGCACTTGCTGGCGAATCAGGTACCGAATCCAATCACCATCTACTGGGGCGCGCGTATCGAAGAAGATATGTATCTGGAGCGTTTACCTCAGCAATGGGAAGCGGAGCACGCTAACCTGACATTCGTGCCAGTGGTGAGTGAGCCGGAAAATAGCCCGAACTGGAAAGGTCGTACGGGTTTGTTACCCGAAGCGGTACTGGAAGACTTTGCTGATCTGAGTGGCGTCGAGATCTTTGCCAGCGGCTCCCCTGCGATGGTCTATGCGTTGTTGGATGCGGCAGAAACCCGCGGCTTTAACGAAAAGCAGATGCATTCCGATGTGTTTGCGTATGCGCCGCGTGGTTGATTTGGCTTTCTCCGCCTAGCTTGAAAGAGCCTCCTTTTGGGGGCTTTTTTGTGGGTGTAGATCAAGCTTCTCTTGAGGGGAGTGGCGGTTATGTAAGGCTGAAGGTTACTCAACAGATGAATGAGTTGTTTGTAGGGTAGTCATTCTAGGCTACCGGCAACCTGAAGGTTGCCCTACAGATGATAGGGTGCGATTTAGACAGTGATACGCGATGAGTACAAAAAAGGCCGATAGGTTTCCCTATCGGCCTTTTTGTTAGAAAAAGCCTGATCAGGCTTTTTCTGCTTCTGGTTGCGGCAGTTCTGGCAGGTCGTTGGCAACGACTGACAGGTTCTGCTGCATCAGATCTTGTGCTCTGTCAGCTTCGCCCAAGTGGCGCAGCAGACGGCTCAGCTCTGCCAGCGTTTCCTGGCTAGGCTGGATAGAGAAGCTCTGCTCGAAGTAACCCAGTGCCTGGCCCCACACCTGATTGCGCAGGGAGAGGCGACCCAGTGTCAGCAACAAGTCTGCGCTGTCAGGATGATGCTTCAACCAGCCTTGTGCATGGCTCATCTGTTTCTTCAGATCCTGACCCATAATGCGGCCGTACAGGTTAACCAGCTGTTCGCTCCATTGCTTGCTGATCATCTCGCGAAGTACCTGTTCAGCTTTAGGCTCAGCGCTGATGGAGATCAGAAGTTCAATATAGCGACGTACCAGATCCGGCTCGCCACTCAGATTGCGTGGCAGTTTCTGCCATGCTTTATCGAGTACGCTATGACGGCTGGCATTGTCGGTTTCTACCGGCAGCTGTTCCAGGCTGTGATTCAGCAGGTTCATGTAGGTCTGGCGTTCCAGCTCTACCAGAGCGTCGTCGCGCACGGCCTGAGACTTTTTCAGTTCCGGCAGCAGCTTGGCAATCGCATCCCAGTCCTGAAGATTGGCATAGACGTCTTTCAGCAGACGCATCACGTAGGTATTCTTCGGTGCCAGTTTGCGCAGTTTCAGCAGATTGGCCAGACAAGGTTCCAGCTGACCGCGTGCCAGTTGGATCTGAGCCTGAGCAATGCCTACTGCAACTTCAGCCTGAGGGGTGCTGTTGCGTGCTTTCTGCAGTAGCTCATCGGCTGCTTTTTCGTCACCTTGTTCGTGCGCTGCGCGGGCAGCAGCCAGATAGTTAATCAGTGGCAGTTCAGAACGTTCAGCGGCCTGTCCCAGCTGGCGTTGAGCGCGGACCCAGTTGCCTTCGGACAATGCCATCAGGCCTTTCAGTGTCTTACGCTGAGAGACATTATGATTGCGACGATCACGCCAGCTACGCAGGCGATGCACCGGCATCATGGCATTGGTCAGGATGTTCAACAGCCAATGTGCCAGCAGGAAACCCAGTACGCCGATCACCAGCATGACCCAGAGGCTGGTTTCGACTGTGGTTTCGTTAAACGCAATCAGGACGTATCCCGGATCCTGAACCATTAACTGACCAACCCAGGTGCCGGCAGCCAGTACGACCAACAATAGAATAAAGAGCTTTTTCATTACTTAGCCCCCTCTTCCTTCAGCTTGGTCATGCGTTTTAGATAGTCTTTCAATTCACGCAGGGAGCCGGAAATATCCGGTACTTCCGGAGATACCTGTACAGGTTTCAGGTCTTCCAGCCCACGAACGATCGCCTGAGTGGCGGCATCTTTCTTGTCGAAATATTCAGCTGCCCAAGCTTGTGCTTTAACCAGGCTGTTGTCATAGGCGCCTTGCTCACGTTGCAGCAGGGCCATCTGTGCCTGTTCCAGCATCAGGTGCAGATTCTGCTTCAGGTAGAAGGTCTCTTTTGGTGACAGCAGAGGCTCGATCTTGCCATCGCGCTGTTGGATGACAACCAGTGAACCGAGTTTGTCCATGGCGCTGTTCCAGTTGGCTTTCATGCCGCTGGCCCAGCTTTCGCTGACGCTATCCGGAGTGATCTCTTTCAGCAGGTCAGGCAGTTCACGTTTTTCAGCCAGAGGGATCAAGCGCAGTTTTTCGACCTGATCGTTCATCGCGCCCAATTTCAGGAAGACGCCTTCAGTATCAACCTGAGGCACGGCTTCCAGTGCCGCGATGTCCGTTGCCAGCGCTTGGCGGACTTCATAGATAGTCACGTCGTCGGTTTCAGACAGAATTTTATCTGCTGATTTCAGCAGCGTCAGCGCGCCGTCAGCGGTCTTTTCCATCAGCACACGCTGATTTGCCAGGCGCAGCAGATATTCTACTTCGGCCAGTAACCATTCAGTGCTGTTATCCTGCTGCTTAGCGTTGATCTGTTGCATGCTGCGGGTTAAGCGCAGTTGCAGTTCTTCAACGCCAATTTTGTCTGCGGCTGCCTGTGTACGCACGTCATCAAGACGGCGGCCCAGGTCAGCAATCGAACGGTTGGTTTCGTTATTGCTGCTGGTCAGGTTGTTCTGCACATCCTGAGCAAGACTGCTACGCAGCATTTCATTGCTCTGGGTCTGCTGTAATGTCAGCCAGTACAGATAGCCGGATGCGCCCAGTGCTGCAACAGACAAGATCAGGGCTACTTTGCCCGGCCAGGTTGCACCCGGCTTTTTCTCTTCCGTCGCTTTTGCTACCGGGATGTCTGTTTCAGACGCGCTATCAGAAACGGCTTCGGTCTGCTCGTCAGCATTGTTTTGTTCTGCTTCCTGAGTATCCGGAGCAGAAGTATCGGCTGATTTTTCAGCCTCTTTGTCTGAGTCTTTCACCAGTTCACCTTCAATAACATCGTTGTCAGGGGTGTTATTTTTCTGCTGTTTTTTATCTTTTTCGCTCATTTGTCGCTTTCCGCATCGGTTGCAGGCAGCAGGGCGGTGATCATTGCCAGATCATCGGCTCCTGCGGCTGTCGTAATCCTTTTAAAACCGGCAAGCTGTGCTTGCTGTGCAACACGCTCACTCGGTACAACCAGCTGACAGCTAAACAGTGTGGATGGATCGTACTGTCGCTGATTGCCGTGGGCGAGCAGTAAAAGGTTATTTAACCCTTCACTGCTGGTGACCAATAGCGCATCGGGCCGCTGTTGGTACAAAGTTTCTTCTATCTGTGCGTCGTTGTATACAGGCCTTACCCGCTGATAAAGATCAGCGTACTCGACCTGAGCACCCCGTTCGCGCAGTGTCTCTGCCAGTTTTTCCCGGCCACCCTGGCCTCGGATAATCAAAATTCGACTGTCACCGACGTCTTGCAGTGCAGATGATTCCAGCAGGGCTTCTGAATCGTACCCCAATGTGCTGGATTCAGCATCTATACCATAGTTCGCCAGTGTGGCGGCTGTTTTCTTGCCAATCGCCAGCCAGCAGACCTTTATGGGGAGTTGCGGCCAGTAGTCGTCGATCAATTCTGCACCAATTCGGGCAGCGTTGGCGCTGATAAATATCACGTGTTGATATAAATCGAGGTCCAAAATACGACTTTTTGCCAAATGGTATTCGGTTGCAGGGGGCGAGAAGGGCTTAATTTCGAGCACAGGCAGCGTAACCACGTCGACACCCAGCTGTTTTAGCTGGGTGATCTGTTCCGCAGACTGGTGGGCAGGACGGGTGACTAATACCCGTTTACCTGCCAATGCCGTAGGGTGGGGCGCTTCAGTCATTGCTGTCGCTGTAAACGGCCTTAAGAATCTCGTCGGCCCCTTCGGCCAGCAAGCGTTCAGCCAGCTCGATACCCAGGGCTTCACACTGTTCCGGGGTGCCTGTGATCTCATCACGCAGCACTTTGGTGCCGTCAGGGCGGGCAACCAAGCCGCGCAGGAACAGCTCGCTCTTGTCATCATTTAGTACGGCGTAGCAACCGATAGGTACCTGACAACCCCCTTCCAGACGACGGTTCATGGCGCGCTCGGCCATCACTCGCCATGCAGTATTCTGATGGTGTAAAGGTTTCAGCAATGCAATCGCTTCAGCATCGTCTATGCGGCACTCGATACCAACAGCACCCTGACCACCGGCGGGCAAGCTGTCTTCGGGCGTGATCTCGTGGGTAATACGGTCTTCTAATTTCAATCGTAGCAAACCGGCTGTCGCCAGTATGATGGCTTCATATTCACCGGCGTCCAGTTTGCCCAAGCGGGTTTGAACATTGCCGCGCAGCCATTTGATCTCTAAATCTGGACGGCGTTCGCGCAGCTGGGCTTCACGACGCAGAGAAGAGGTACCGACGACGGCACCGGCGGGCAGGTCATCCAGGTGCTTGTAGTTGTTGGATACAAATGCATCGGTTGGTTGCTCACGCGGACAGATAACGCTCAGACCCAGGCCTTCAGGGAATTCCATCGGTACATCTTTCATGGAGTGAACCGCGATATCGGCGCGATTCTCCAGCAGAGCTGTTTCCAGCTCTTTTACAAACAGCCCTTTACCGCCCACCTTTGCCAGTGGAGTATCCAGAATCTTGTCACCGCGAGACACCATCGGCACCAACTCCACGGTCAGGTCCGGGTGGTGTTTTTCAAGTTCTGCTTTGACGTATTCGGCCTGCCAGAGTGCCAGCAGGCTTTTTCGGGTGGCGATTCGGAGGGTTTTGCTCATCTTCAGATCCTGTAAAAACCACATGCGGGTTGTGGAAAGCATTCAATTGACTCGATTGTATCAGATACGAAGAGGGGCGATGAGGGTTGAGCATGATATAATAAGTCGCAAATTTTTAGCCTGCAGCCACCGTTGGCTGCGAGATTCGAGGTTGATCGCATGAGTGACAATACTAACCAGCAGTGGGGCGGCCGTTTTAATGAGCCAACCGACGCTTTCGTAGCCCGTTTTACCGCATCTGTAGAATTTGATCAGCGTATGTATCTGCAGGATATCCGCGGGTCTATCGCTCATGCCAAAATGCTGACTAAAGCGGGCGTGCTGACCGAAGTAGAGCGTGATGACATCATCCGTGGTCTGGGTGAAATCCGTATCGAAATTGAACGCGGTGAATTTGAATGGTCGGTGGCACTGGAAGATGTGCACATGAACATCGAAGCGGCACTGACTAAGAAGATCGGTATTACCGGTAAGAAACTGCACACCGGTCGCTCCCGTAACGATCAGGTTGCAACGGATATTCGTTTGTACCTGCGCGACGAAGTGGATCTGATTCTGGAAGAGATTACCCGTCTGCAGCAGGGTCTGCTGGGTGTTGCTGAACGTGAAGCGGATACCATTATGCCGGGCTTTACACATCTGCAGACGGCACAGCCGGTGACCTTTGGTCATCACCTGCTGGCATGGTTCGAGATGCTGAGCCGTGATTATGGCCGTTTTGTTGATTGCCGTGAGCGTACCAATATCATGCCACTGGGTGCTGCGGCACTGGCGGGGACAACCTACCCGATCGAACGTGATATGACCTGTGAACTGCTGGGCTTCAGTGCCCCGGCTGAAAACTCGCTGGATGCGGTATCGGATCGCGATTTCGCCATTGAATTCTGTGCAGCGTCCAGCATCCTGCTGATGCACATGACGC
>JAGSHA010000182.1 GCA_023954795.1 Oceanospirillaceae bacterium
CCACTGGATTCTCGCACCGTTTCAACGGCACCACTGGAGCCGGAGAAATACTTCAGTTCTTTGGTACCGGTAGAGATCACCGCCGGTGTTTTTACAATACCCACCGTAGATTTGCGCCCGGATACGGGCACAGTGACTTCTGAAGCCTGCCCACCATTTTCAGAAATAGTGACCGTCACAAAGTCAGATGAATTGATCACCGTATCATCATTCACATCAAATGGAGAGACCGTTAGACGCGATCCATTTTCATAATCCAGCTCCATTAGCCAGCTACTGCCGCCAAATTCACAGGGCTCAGTATCCGGGGACAGCGTGGTGAAGATAATACGTCCCCCCCGCACAATGGGGTTGGCAACCACACGTTCTCCGACATAATTGCTGGAGTCCATATCCAGATACCAGCCATCGTTTGCAGTGTAATCAACCTGAGTATTGCTAGACACCCGATAATCGGTATCGCTGGCGGCCACATAAAATTCGGTGAGAATATCTTGTGTCTGCAATGCACTGCGATTAGTGACGGCGGAGCCGTTATCTCGAATACCGTAAAAGGTCTGCATCTGAGTGGTTGATGGATCACTGGTTGAAATATAACGGCCCGTACCAAAGAGCACCATCACCCCACCCTGGGTATGATCGGCCACTTCCGGTCGCGATGTAATTGGTTGCGGGCTGCTACAGTCGTCGCTGGTACACGCCCGATACAAGGGTTTGGGGGTACTGCCTTGCTTAAATGCCACGTCCCATCCATTACGGTTGCTACTGCTCAGGTCAAACTTCCAGAGATTGCCGTAGAGATCACCCGCGTATACAGCATCGGCTATTTTGTCGTTATTGGTATCCACTGGCAGTGGAGAGGACAGTCCGTTTGGTGAACCGGCGGTACCATCTGCTTCTGTGTCGATAAAGACCACGTCGCTGGGGTCTTCCATATTAACGATATAGAGACCGGCTTTATGATTCGCACTCTCATAGCCGTTTCCAAAGATCGCCGCCCAGGTACCATCAGGTAATTTCACCACGGAAGCGTTACCAAAGGTGTATCCCAACTCCGCCAGATCGGTACTGTCCAGATCCCACAACACGTCATTGGCTGAAAAGCTAAACGGATCAGATACATCCAACGCATAAACCCCCTGACCACCACCGGCCAGCAAGCCGACCAATACCGTCCCCCAGCGGGTCGTATCCGAAACACCATCATCGTTGTAGTCAAAATAGGCATCCGCAATACGGATTGAACCATCTACATAATAGGTATGACTGTAATTGGTATCTGACAGATTACTGAGCTTGGAATACAGCGCCTTAGGCACATAGGCAAACATCTCCTCGCCTTCGCAATCCGCAGTCGCAACGCTACAGGGAGTTTCAATAGTCCCAACCGTTCCTTCGGCGCGCATAGCATGTAACATT
This sequence comes from Oceanospirillaceae bacterium, assembly GCA_023954795.1. Taxonomy (GTDB): domain Bacteria; phylum Pseudomonadota; class Gammaproteobacteria; order Pseudomonadales; family Balneatricaceae; genus Pontibacterium. The sequence goes on from JAGSHA010000182.1 coordinate 1,420, forward strand.
CCATCATTGGCCCCCACATAAAGCATCGAGTCTCGTGCCGCTTTATTAGTATCCGTGCTGTCGTCAGTCAGGTAGATGTAGTAACTATCTGTAGCCACCCCACCAACGCTGACCGTAGGTGCCACACCGTAGTAATCAAAGCTCTCATTGAAAGCAAATACCGGGTCCGAGTGCACGATATCGCCTAATCGTCCGGCACGCGTCCGAAAGTCTGTGCCTTCGTAGGAGGTATCACCTCGCAGGTAATTAACCCGATCCCGTCCTCGGTTGTCAGTACTGCCATTCAATGCATTCAATGCACTTATCTGCGAAGCGCTGAAGAGCCCCCCGTCCCATGATGTCGTATCAAATGAGAAACCATTATTGCTATGGCTGCTATAGACCTTACGCACACTGGCTGACGGAATCAGATCTGCCGCATCCCACTGCAAGGCTCCCACATCCCCGGTGGTGGAGTTCAGAGCATAAGCACGGAACTGTCCACTCCATTCGCCACTGTTAAATCGCGCCTGATAAATCTTGGAGTTCGCATCCAGCCGGGTGGAGTTAGTCGCAACGGTCGCCGCACTTGAAGTTCGGGACTCGATGCTGGCAATGGCGGTCGTGAAAGCGTTGATCAATGTTTGCGGATCATCTGCGCTAAGAAATTCACCTCGTCCATTCCACGCTGCGTGGCGCATATCATCAATGGTAGTGCTCTGGTCACTGACCGGCGTAGGCCAATCAAAACTGGTGGCGTTGGCATCCGGATTACTGCTCAGCGTGCCATTCACACCAAACGCAACGGTATAGGTCACTAAGTGTTGCCGGGTATTGCTGTCATCAGGTGTACCTGGCACTTTATTATCCAGTGTGCTGAGATCCGTCTCGTAGTAATGCATCGCAACATCAGCCAGCGTATTGGATACACCGTTATACTGATCACGGTACACACCTCCATCGTATTCCGAGTCATTTGCATCCCCGTCACTGGTCGAGCCCCGATCAGCATTGCCCACACTGGGTGCGCTGCCATTCCAGTAACCATCAGACATCACCACCGAAAAGTTTTGCTGGCAGGCCCCGCCAGACGCTTCAGCAAGAATTGGCGTTGCCTGAGTTGAGCCAAACAGTGAAGTGGATGTGGTGCCCTTAAAGTATTCACCTACTTGCGCAAGTTTTGAGCGCAGTGGCGTGTTCCCACTGGATCCAATACTTGATATCTGGGTCATCAGGTCGGTTCTATTGCTACCCGTAGCCAGGTCTGCGACAGGGAAGTCGACACTGTTATTACGATGTATAGTCGCCAATCCCAAACGCTGTTCGGAGTTATTCGTAATACTCAGCAACGCCGCCTTGATCACATATTCACGCTTACGATAATAGGTGTACCAGTTGGCAAAATTTGTTTGCTGAGCGGCTGTCATGACGGTATTCACACCAAAACCGGATGTGGTAGCCACAAACTGGTTAACGTAGTCATATCCTGAACGCCCGGGGTCGGGACACTCATCCAACTCGAAAACACCGTCTCCGTCGTCCGTCCAGGTCATATAACCTGGCGGATCACCGTATCCCTCATCGTCGGTAAGGTCTTTGGTCGAGCCATTGGCATCGTAAGGATCCATACGGGCGGCGGTAAGCACCTGATCAGCATAGGCATTACCGTCTTCATCCACCCCTTCCCAAGGGATATAGGTTTTGCTTGGGTCGTAATACAAGACGTTATAGCCAGCACAGGACTCTAAAACCTCGTCCCGGTCTTCGCGCGTCGGTGTGATGTCAACATTACCGCTGTTAGGGTAACTGTCGTAGATAGAGATGGCATTGGCATCGGTCGACTTCAGCACCTCCCAATCCATGCTGCCGGAATCATCCACCAGAAAGAAAATATTCGGTTTAACCGATGTCGTCAGATAAAGCGGTGTCTGTGAAAGCTCAGCCGCTGAGAACGAAGGAAGAAACATGGCGATAGGCAGCGACAGATATCCCAATCGCATCCAGAAGATCCTGTTCATAGTTCCGGTTCCTGCGGTTAACGTTTATAGACTGACTGTAATTTCACTTCGGACGACGAACTCAGCCCAACTGCGCGGGCGGTAATACGGTAATAACGGCGTTTTTCGATCGCTTTGCCCGCTTCCTTGCTGTCGTCTGGTGCCGACGCCGCTAACTCCTCGATGATATAGGTCGAAAATGTTGATAATTGCGCAAAGCCTTTTTTATCCGCATCCGTTACTTGGGAACGCATGGTCCGGACGCTGGTCCCCAACGCAGACCAGTCATCCCAATTGTTGGTGCCATCGGTTTTGGGGCTGTACAGACCGTTACTACCATTGAAAGCAGGCATCGTCACTACTGACTCCAAATACGCTTCACCGTCATGCAACGCCGCTTCAGCGGCTTCAAACGCCATCTGCCGGTCGCGTGACTGCGCCGCCATTTTCTCTTCCAGTCCGGTCACTTCAATACCCGCCATGCCTATCAGTGTCATGATCACCAGAAAAATCATCGACACGATCAGCACTGCACCTTGCTGCTTTTTTATATCTCTCATCTAGATCACCCGGTTACGCAGGGTAATGGTTGCCGTAAACACTTTGCGTAAGCGCCTGTCCGCAGCGGTAACCGTTGCACCGTTATAACTGTATGTCTGTGCACTCGAGAGCACATTGTTCTCAATACTGCGCATCAACAGGCTGACGCGGATGGCAACGACCTCAGTCACGTCCAGATCTTCAATGCCATCGCCGTTGGTATCTGCCGCCACGTAATAGTCGGCATCGCCATCATCGTCATTATCGATGCCGTAGGTGATCTGCATATCCTCTACACCTTCAACTAATTCCTGCTCGGTCAGTGCAGCGGTGCCACTGGTTAAGCTGATCGCAGAACGATGCAGGGCCGGCGAGCCAAAGTCATTGTCATCAATGTAGTAGGTGTAGTTTTTGTATAGCTGTACCGTCGCCCCTGTGGGAAAGGTGTATGCAGTTCCCAGGGTAGTCGAACAATCCACTGGCAATCCCAGCCCTTTGGTACAGTTTCCCGGTACAGCCTGACCGGTATTGTGGTTGATCTGCTTCGTCTGACTGTTCGTGTTAACCGTGTTGCTCTGCTGAAAAATCGCCGAGTGAGAACAGTCCGAAATCAACAGTACCTGGCCTTTCTGATAATCGTGATTGGCGTAGCAATGAATGGTCGCCGAAGCAGCCACATGGCTTTCTACCGTACAGCTACCTTCACCGTCAGCAAACTTCACACTCACAATATCGGTACCAGCGGTAGGTGAAGCGGATGTGGGTAACGGAATACTGGTGCCCGCAGCAACGCTGTAGTTATCCTCAAGCGATACAGGTGCAGACATGTCGTACTGGGCGTAGATTTCGTCGCTGTTACTGCTGTCACGCAGCGTGTTGGCAATTGTTGTATTCGTCGAACACCCGGTATACCCCGCCTTGCGCAGATCCCGCGACAGGAACTCAACCGCGAAACGGGCATTCTCCTGCATCGTCGCCAGTGCAGTCTGCATAGCGTATGTCGTACGGCTGCCAAGAAACATCTGCAGAACGGCTGCCGTCAACAACGTACCGATCAGCAAGGCGACCATCAGCTCGATCATCGACAGCCCCTGCTGCCGCTTACGGTTTAATTTACCTAACAGTTTCATAAGCTCGCACTGACCGCCAAACGTGTTGAAACGGCATTGCTGGCACGTTCATCATTCCACCAGACATACACCACGATGGGCAGATCAGTGTCGGTACTGGTGCCACATGCCGGGGTTGTTATATCACCATCGGTACTGTCATCGGGGTCAGTATCACGACACACTAAGCCACTTCCTAAGGGCAGCTCTTCCGCCAATCGTGCCTGCCAACGAAATACATCATGCGCCGCCATCTCCGCATCGGTGCAACCCGCGGTCGTTTCACAGTCACTGTCTTCCGTACCAGAGGCCAAGAAATAGTTACCATTCTCGACCGCAGCCACGTTGGCGCGCATTCTATCGATAATGTCATACGCCAGAATTGTCGCCTGACTGCGCATATAAGCGCTCTGATTCTGTTTTAGGGAAACCACCTGCAACCCCGCCATTCCCATCAACCCCAGTGATGTTAGTAACAGCGCGACCAACACTTCGATCAGGGTGTAACCACGTTCACCCATCGGACCCACAGACACCATCATTCTGCGCTCCATCCCAGGCCCGGATTCTGCCGAACTGATTGACCTGCAGATACCGTACATCAGTATCCCCATTGCCATCGTCAGCAGAAAAACAGACATCATTACCGCTACTGAGAAGTCCTGAGCTCTTAAACGTAATATTACTTCCACTGACCGCAATGGCATTTGCAGGTGCATCTTCAACCCGCACCGCCGAACTACCCGCAATAACTGCCCAGCCGTTGGCCCAGTTACTGCCACAGGTGTAGTTCGCCATATTTTCGGTGTTGTTACGCGCACACACGGTTACTTGCACGTCCTGGCGTATCGCCTCTGCTCTTGCCAGTGAAACACTGGCGAGTAACCGGTTTTGAATCGAATCCATTCGGCTCTGCTGAACAAACGGTCCGAAATTAGGCATTACGATTGTGGAGAGAATCACGATAATCGACAGTACGATCAGTAACTCTATCAACGTAAAACCATCAAATTTCTTCATTTTTGAACAAGGCCTAAACTAATACTTTCTTCGTAGTGAGATAGTCTAGTCGCTGCCTTCAACTCCCGCCATACGGCGACGTAAAAAATAGACGGAATCTGCTCCTGATCAAAAAACACTCGATTAAACACAGCCCTTAAGCAAGGAGCGGATGATCTGGACGCGCATAAACTCGCAGCGGAAAGAGGACGAAGAAAGGAAGGGAAGTAGATATATCAGGCATAAAAAAACCGATGCAATGGCATCGGTTTTTTCGGATCCGGAAAGGTTTAGCTCGCGTCAGCTACAGACAGGATCGCCACCTCAAAACTCAGCTCACGGCCGGCCAGCGGGTGGTTAAAATCAACATGCACCGATTGCTCATCAAAACGATCGATCACGCCTGGCAGCTCGCCCTGCTTTGCGTCCTGAAAGGTGATAACCAGACCTTCCTCCAGTTTCATGTCTTCAAACTGGGTGCGCGGAAAACGCTGAACGTTACTCGGGTTTGGCATACCAAAAGCATGTTCCGGTGAGATCTGCAGGGAATCTTTTGTC
>JAGSHA010000297.1 GCA_023954795.1 Oceanospirillaceae bacterium
CTTCCTGCCGGGTACAGAAGAAGAGAAGATGACCCCTTGGTTGAGTGCAATCCACGATAACCTTGAGGCGATGCATGAACAGGACGAACGCCCTCAGAGCAGCGTTAAATACGCGATCGAAAAGGCCAACATCCAGTTCAAGTCCCTGAACTTCATTCGCGGCCGCAGTATTCAGGATGCACTTGTGCTGATTGATGAAGCTCAGAACCTGACCCCCTCTCAGCTGAAAACGATCATCACCCGTTGTGGTAAAGGTTCCAAGATGATCTGTCTGGGTAATCTGGCACAGATAGACTCTAACTATCTGACGCCACTGACCTCAGGTCTAACCTATATCGTCGAACGCTTTAAAGACTATCCGGGTGCTGCCAATGTTCATCTGGAAGGCATCTTCCGTTCAGAACTGGCTGAATATGCGGAAGAGCACCTCTGATTGTTAACGAAAGGTAACCAGCCGCGATAGACGCGACTAAAGTATAAAATCCTTTGAGTGCCGCACTGTCTCTGACATTGCGGCACTTTAATATCTCATCCAAAAAATAATCTTGCCGCCAGATATTCCATTCCGACGCGTTATCCCTATAATCCGCCGCAACAAAACAATAATAATAAATTCATATACGCGACATCGACTCAGAAATAAAAATAAAACGCTGAATTTCGTAGCCTCAGATTCAAACTTACCTCTCTAACATGCCCTGTCATGGACTCTGTAAGTTCCCCGTTTGCTAACGGGGTCTGAGATTTCTTGTGCTTCACATTCTGTACCAGACAATTCAACGCCAGTTCCTTCCGGAAGCCGAGTGGCACACGTGTGCTTTCACGACTTCCCCTTTACTTATGCCGGGCGACGGTCCGGCAGTTTTTCTACCGCTCAATTGCGATATACTCTACCGATGTCTCAACTTATCCACCGGCTCAAATGGGGCCTGCAAAAACTCCTGATCCTGCCCATCCGTGGTTATCAGTATCTGATCAGCCCCATGCTGGGCAGCAACTGTCGTTTCTATCCAAGCTGCTCACACTACATGATCGAAGCCATCGAAACTCATGGCATTCTGAAAGGCGGTTATCTGGGTATCCGTCGTATCCTGCGTTGCCATCCCTACAGTGACGGCGGCATGGATCCGGTACCTCCCCGTTGTGGCTGTGAACACGATCATACGGATAAGGACAAACAAGACGCTCCAACAAAACCCTGAGTGTCACCTCAAATCAGCCTCTCCGGCAGGCCAAGTAAATGTGGCCATATCCCCTCCGTCCTTTGATCTCCATTTTAGTTTAAGCCCTGCTCCACTCAGAGATATCGGCTAGCCAACATTTCATGTAAGTCCCTCTATATCACCAAACCCACCAACATTGTACAAAAATCAGACAGTTATGCTCTGTTTGAGCATCTATTCTTTGACCAGAGAACAAGATCAGGCTATAGCTATAAAGATAACGTCCGGCCCGCTGAAGTAAGGTTGCCTATGTTTAATCCGTATTCCGTCATTTTAATTGTGACTATCTATATGGCCCTGCTGTTTGCACTCGCACAGTGGGTAGAAAGACGTAACCAGCTGACCGGCAAACAGATCAGCAGCCCCTGGATCTACGCACTCTCACTTGCCGTGTATCACACATCATGGACTTTTTATGGCAGCGTAGGTTTCGCCGCCAACTCAGGCATGATGTTTCTGGGTGTCTATCTGGGAAGCCTCATTGCCATTCTTTTCTGGCACGTCACCCTACGAAAGATGATTCAGGCAAAAGAAACCTTCCGTATTACCAGTATTGCCGACTTTATATCCACCCGTTATAACCGCTCACAACGCATCGCCGCACTGGTAACGATCATCGCCCTGCTCGGCGTTGTGCCGTATATCGCTTTGCAGCTAAAAGCGGTGATCAGCTCCTTTAACCTGATCACTCTCGACAGTGCAGAGATGATGGACTGGGGCCTGTCTGGACTCTTTGTGACGTTAGTGATGATCGCGTTCACCATACTATTTGGTGTACGCCGCCTCGATCCGACCGAACGACACCAGGGGATGATCTTTGCCTTGGTGGCCGAGTGCCTGGTGAAACTCGTGAGCTTTATGGCTGTAGGGTTCTTCGTCACATACATGATGTTTGATGGCTTTGAGGATATCAGCCAACGTATCAGCGCCGCCGGGCTGGATCACGTCACCAGCTTTAGCGCCAGTGACAACGCGGGCTCCATGTGGGTAACCCTCATTGTGCTGAGTTTCGTTGCCGTACAGCTATTACCGCGCCAGTTTCATGTCGCGGTTGTCGAAAACACCGATCAGAAACATATTCGTACGGCGATGTGGCTGTTTCCGCTCTATATCATACTGATCAACCTGTTTGTCGTACCGATTGCGGCGGCGGGCTTATTGTCGGGAATCGATAGTAATCTCGCAGACTATTACGTGCTGCTACTCCCCAAACTGGCCGATAATCATTTGTTATCTCTAGTCGCCTTTATAGGCGGCTTCTCGGCCGCTACCGGGATGATCATTATTACCACAATGACGTTAGCCACAATGGCTTCAAACCATCTGGTCCTGCCTGCGATTGAACGCACCGGGGCATGTACGTTCCTACGCGGATATTTGCTACAAGTCCGTTGGGTACTCGTGGCGATGATCCTGCTGGGGAGCTACTGGTTCACACTGGAGTTTGCCAACTCGTATATTCTCGTCTCAATTGGCCTGATCTCTTTTGTCGCGATCCTCCAATTTGCCCCTGCCACATTCGGTGGGCTTTTCTGGAAAAAAGCCAACAGCGCAGGTGCATTTTTAGGGTTACTCGCAGGCTTCTCAGCATGGATCTACACGTTAGTGCTCCCGACCATGATCAAACATGGCTGGTTTGATATGGCATTACTTGAAGATGGCCCGTCCGGTATCTCAATGCTGCGGCCTGAAGCACTGTTCGGTTTGGATGGATTCCACCCAGTTACCCACGCCGTAATCTGGTCAATGCTGGCGAATATCGGTGCGTATGTGCTGTTCTCACTGCTCTATCAGCCTCACAAGACCGAACGAAACTTCACCACCGAATTTATGTGCGCCATGCTGGCTAAATCCTCCAGCCGAAAAGCTCGGCCAACCGGCTTAGAAGCCTACATCGTGTTGAACGCAAAACTGGAAGAGGCACAAACACTGCTCTCCAACTACCTGCCGGAAGACAAAGCCAACGAGCAGGTACACAACATTGCTGACGACCTTCAGGTACTCGATAAATCTCATATTACAATTATTGAACTGGTTGAGTTTCACCGTATGCTGGAACATGTACTGGCAGGTTCGATTGGTTCCGCTGGTGCCCATAGCGCGATGGAAAGTCGCATTCGTTACTCTGATAAGGAAGCCGCCGATCTGCAGGCTGTCTTCAGCCATATCGTCAGCGAACTTCAAAGCCCGGGTATAGTCCCTGATGTCGTGCCGAACAAAGACATTGATACCGGAAGCTTTGGTCTGATAGAAGATCTGCAAGCGCAGATTGATAAGCTACAAATTCGACTGCAGCAAAAAGATGGCGAGCTCACTTCATTGGAACAAAAACTGGATGAACGCTACGAAGATATTTTTAAGTATCGAATGGAGATACAGAAAGCCTCTCAGGAAAATGATGCTCTGCGGCGTGAGCTAAACGAGAAACTGGGGCAGATATAGACATCATTTCGGTGTACGTCTGCCAAGCCAGAACGCCAGACACCATGTAATGAGGGTAAATGTCAGAATCCCCCCTGCATCAGCCACGAGATCAAGCAGATCAAACGTACGACTGGGTATAAAGTACTGACTGATCTCCTCACCCACCGAAAACAGCGCCACACTGAAAGTCCCCCAATAGACAGGGATAAACAGCAAACGAACAGTGCTGAACTTCAGGCTGACATTGAGCAATAATGTCATCACGCCAAACACCATAAAGTGCCCCAACTTATCGCCATTGGGCAAGCTACGTACCCAATCAAAAATAGCTGAGTCCTTTCCCGTATCGGCCTGATAGAGCACCCAGATAATACACCCGATAAATACCACGGTGGTCAGCACCACGACCCGACTCAGTCCGCGCCTCAAGCGAGAAGCCCCAATGCTATCTCTACACATTTGCACATCTTTGCAATCTCCCACCGCATCTTTACATGGCGATACGTACCCTAGACAAATCCACACTCTGAATAATAAGTGCAACATATCACCCGAATGGTTCAATAATGTTAAAGAATGTGATGATCGTATTGGCATTAACCCTGACAACAGTCGGCACTACATCAGCAAACGATGAGCGCCGGGAAAATATCGAGTATCAAATCTCGGATCTGAAAAATCGGTTGGCGCTCAGTGATGCTCAGACTGAGCAGATCACTCCCCTTCTGGAAAAAAGCGCGAACGCGCGAAAAGAGATACTGAAAAAACACGGTATTGATCTGGAAAACTTCGATC
>JAGSHA010000376.1 GCA_023954795.1 Oceanospirillaceae bacterium
CGGTCACGCCGTGAACAAAATCCTCAAGGATATGATTATCAAGTCCCGTACTCTGGCGGGCTTTGATGCGCCATACGTGCCGGGTTGGGATTGCCACGGACTGCCAATCGAACACAAAGTTGAAACCAAGTTCGGTAAAGCCGGTGCCAAACTGAGCCATAAAGAGTTTCGTCAGAAGTGTCGTACTTACGCCAGTAAGCAGGTTGATGGTCAGAAAGCGGATTTCGTACGTCTGGGTGTTCTGGGTGACTGGGACAATCCATACCTGACGATGAACTTCGATACTGAGGCGAACATCATCCGTGCACTGGGTCGTATTGCTGAAAACGGCCATCTGGTAAAAGGCTACAAGCCGGTTTACTGGAGTGTTGTCGGTGGTTCTGCACTGGCAGAAGCGGAAGTTGAATATCAAGACAAAACATCCACCGCGATCGACGTGCGTTATGCACCGGTTGATGCGGCTGATTTCCTCGGTCGTTTTGAGCTGGAAAACGGTGGCGGTGAAGGTAACGTCTCAGTTGTGATCTGGACCACCACACCATGGACTTTGCCATCGAGTCAGGCCGTGTCTCTGAATGCCGAGCTGGATTACGTACTGGTACAGGCGGATCTGGGTCTGGGGCAGGAGCGAGTGTTGCTGGCAGAAGGTCTGGTTGAGTCTGCGATGCAGCGTTACGGTGTGGACAGCTACAGCATTGTTGCCCGCTGTAAAGGTCAGGCGCTGGAAAACAGCCCGTTGCAGCACCCGTTTGTCGCTGAGCGTACAACGCCGGTGATTCTGGGTGATCATGTGACACTGGATGCCGGTACGGGTGCAGTGCATACCGCACCTGACCACGGCGTGGAAGACTTTGAGGCCGGTCGTCGTTACGGTATCGGTACACTGAATCTGGTGGGTGATAACGGCGTCTTTATCGAAGGTGCCGGGCAGTTTGCCGGCCAACACGTGTACAAAGTTGATGACGCTGTTGTTGAGGTTCTGAAAGAGAATCACGCGCTGGTTCTGGAGCATAAGTTCCAGCACAGCTACCCGCACTGCTGGCGTACCAAAACACCACTGATCTACCGTGCGACACCACAGTGGTTTATCAGCATGGAAGAGAAGGGCCTGAAGGCTGATGCGCTGACTGCGATTAAAGGCGTGGAGTGGTTCCCGGCTTGGGGTCAGAACCGTATCGAAGCGATGGTTGAGCAGAGCCCGGACTGGTGTGTCTCCCGTCAGCGTACCTGGGGTGTGCCAATCACCCTGTTTATCCACAAAGAAACCCAGCGGCTGCATCCAAAAACGGCTGAGCTGATTGAGCAGGTTGCCCTGCGGGTGGAAAAAGAAGGTATCGATGCGTGGTTTGATCTGGACGCGGCTGAGCTGCTGGGCGATGAAGCCGAGCAGTACTCTAAAGTGACCGATACGCTGGATGTATGGTTTGATTCCGGTGTGACGCATTGCTCTGTACTGGATACCCGTGAAGGTCTGCGCTCACCTGCTGATCTGTATCTGGAAGGCTCCGACCAGCATCGTGGCTGGTTCCAGTCTTCCCTGAAGACCGGTATCGCGATCAAAGGTGAAGCGCCTTACAAGCAGGTGCTGACACACGGTTTCACCGTGGATGGTCAGGGCCGCAAGATGTCCAAGTCTATCGGTAACGTCGTTGCGCCGCAGGAAGTGATGAACAAATACGGCGCTGATATCCTGCGCTTGTGGGTTGCATCCACCGATTACAGCGGTGAGATGACCTGTTCTGATGAGATCCTGAAGCGTGCAGCGGACGCCTATCGTCGTATCCGTAACACGGCGCGTTTCCTGCTGTCGAACCTGAGTGGTTTCAATCCGGAAACGGATCTGGTCGCGGCCGAAGAGATGGTTGCACTGGATCGCTGGGCGGTTGACCGCGCGGCACGTTTGCAGAAAGAGCTGGAAGGTCACTACGAAAAATACGAATTCCTGAACGTATACCAGAAAATCTCTCACTTCTGCTCGCAGGAGCTAGGTGGTTTCTATCTGGATATCATCAAGGACCGTCAGTACACCGCGGCGACCGATGGTGTAGCACGTCGTTCTTGTCAGACTGCGCTGTACCATATCGTTGAAGCACTGACTCGCTGGATTGCACCGATCCTCAGCTTCACCGCTGATGAGATTCTGGAACAGATTCCGGGCGAACACGATGAGTCTGTGTTGCTGGGGACCTGGTACGAAAACCTGGCTGAGTTGTCCGATGACGCGCAGATGGGACGTGATTTCTGGAATCAGGTGATGACTGTGAAAACTGCGGTCAACAAAGAGCTGGAAACCCGCCGTACGGAAGGTCTGATCGGCTCCAGTCTGGAAGCAGAAGTGACGTTGTACTGCAGTGACGAGCTGAAAGCGACGCTGGACCTGTTGGGTGATGAGCTGCGCTTTGTCTTGCTGACCTCTAAAGCGGCGGTTGCGACTTCCACTGAAGCGGCTGACGCACAGGCGACTGACGTAGACGGTTTGCAGGTGAGTGTAGCGAAAACCGCACACGAAAAATGTGATCGCTGCTGGCACCACAGTGAAGACGTGGGTGCGAACGCTGAACACGAAGCGTTGTGTGGTCGTTGCGTAGAGAATGTGACCGGCGAAGGTGAAAGCCGCAGCTTTGCATAAGGACTGCGATTGATGTCTGCTGCTCCACAAAAGAGTTCGCTGATCTGGCTATGGCTGGCGGTGGTTATTGTCGTCGCGGACCTGTGGTCCAAGTTTGTGACCAATACCTCGCTGGATTACGGTGTGCCGGTGGAGATTCTGCCGGTCTTTGATCTGCGTCTCTCCTACAACACCGGCGCGGCGTTCAGCTTTCTGGCAGATGCCGGTGGCTTTCAGCGCTGGTTCTTTGTGGTCATTGCAGTGGGTGTCAGCGCCATGCTTGTGGTGTGGATGAAGCGCACGCCCCGCTGGCAATGGTGGGTTGGAGTGGCTCAGGCGCTGGTCCTCGGTGGTGCCTTGGGGAATCTTTACGACCGCGTGGTGCAGGGGTATGTCATCGACTTTATCTCCTTGCACTACGGCGAGTACTACTTTGCTGTGTTCAATTTGGCGGATGTAGCCATCTCGATCGGCGCAACACTATTGATCATTGATATGCTGTTTCTGGAAGGTAAGTTCCGGGACAGAAACGAAACAGAAGGTGAAGCATGAGCGAACAGATCATAGGTCCGGGTAAAACCGTGACTCTGCACTTTGCGATCAAACTGGAAGATGGTCAGGTTGTAGATTCTAACTTTGAAGGACAGCCAGCAACATTTACAGTGGGTGATGGCAACCTGCCAGAAGGGTTCGAGCAGGCTTTATTTGGTTTGGCAGAAGGGACAAAAGATTCCCTGCAGATCTCACCGGAACATGCTTTTGGTATGCCAAACCCGAGTAACGTTCAGCGTTTTCCGCGCACCCAGTTTGAAGACATGAAACTGGAGGAAGGTCTGGTGATCACCTTTCAGGACGCCAAGCAGGGCGAGCTGCCAGGCGTGATCGATCGTTTTGATGAGCAATCGGTGCATGTTGATTTTAACCACCCGCTGGCTGGCCGTGAGCTGAGTTTTGAGGTGGCGATCCTGTCTGTAGCTGACGCGAGCTAAGCCTTTCCGGATCCGAAAAAAACCGATGCCATTGCATCGGTTTTTTTATGCCTGATATATCTACTTCCCTTCCTTTCTTCGTCCTCTTTCCGCTGCGAGTTTATGCGCGTCCAGATCATCCGCTCCTTGCTTAAG
>JAGSHA010000249.1 GCA_023954795.1 Oceanospirillaceae bacterium
AGCCCCCTGCAACCGGGTACGTGCCGGACATGGCTGAACCCAGATTCGCGATCCCCAGCGCAATAAGTTCTTTACTGGGGTCGATGCGTTCGCGACGTTTACTGGCCAGCACCGTACCCACTGAGACACTTTCTAAGAAACCGATCAGTGCAATCAGCAGTGCAGGCATAAACAGCTCCTGCCAAAGTGCCAGATCCAGTTTTATCGAAAACAGTTCAGGCAATCCTGTTGGAATCATACCCACGGTGGTGACGCCGTGGGTGATACCCAAATCACCGCCCCAAACAATGATACTGCCGACGAGCACCGCAAACATCGGGCCTGCTTTACAGACCGGCTGGGCGATCCATGTGGGGACTCGCATAGCCTCAAGGCCGCAGCACAGTTTGCTTTTGGTGAACCACAGGACAAATACCGAGATCAGACCGATGAGTAATGTGGCAGGGTTGATTGCCGCCAGATGATCAAACAGATAACCAAAGGATTCCCAGACTGGTGCGCTGCGGGGGATATCTAAGCCACTAAAGTTTTTGATCTGACTGATGGCAATCAGTAAAGCCGCAGCGCTGGTAAACCCGGAAATCACCGAATGGCTCATGTAGTTAACAATCGAGCCTAGATTGAGCGCGCGCAGGATGAGCAGAATCACGCCGACAAGCAGTGACAGGTTTACGGCAGCGTTGATGTAGGCATCCGTACCTTGTTCGGCAAACTGGCCAATCGTTGATCCCACCATCAGTGAGGCGATGGCGACGGGGCCGACTGCGAGTGAACGACTGCTGCCAAGCAGGGCATAAAGCATCAAGGGCAGAATGCTTGCGTATAGACCGTATTGAGGTGGTAGCCCTGCCAGAAACGCATACGCCATTCCCTGAGGTACCAGCATGATGGCAACAATGATCCCGGCCATCAGGTCGCTGATAAAGGTGCTGCGTTGGTAGTTTTGCAGCCAGTGGGCAATTGGAAATATGTCGACCATCGGTCGCATCCGGCGGGGCCTCTGCGTATTCAAAGTGGTTAATTGAATTATATAGTAATTAATTATATGTCTATGTTTAATGATTATAATCAAACTGAAGTCAGACATACTACAACTGTTATATTTTCTACGTGTATCAGTAAGTTGCAGTGCCAGTTTGCGAGTGGAGATGGTGCCAGATGTTTGATCATTCTGATGTAAAAGTGCATGAAAAAGAGTGCGTCTACGATGGTTTCTTCAAAATGGAGAAGCTGGTTGTGAGTCATGCGCGGTTTGCGGGTGGCACAGTTAAAGTGACGCGCGAATTGTTTCAGCGTGATGATGCTGTCTGTGTACTTCTCTATGACGCCCCGAAGGACAGGGTGGTATTGGTAGAGCAGTTTCGTATTGGTGCGTTGGAGCACCCGCGCAGTCCCTGGTTACTCGAATTGGTGGCTGGCATCGTAGAACCCGGCGAATCCGCAGAAGATGTTGCCCGGCGCGAGGCGCAGGAAGAGGCTGGTGCCGCACTGGGTGAAGTCGTACCTATAACTCGCTACTTAGTCAGTCCTGGAGGCGCGAACGAATATATCTCACTGCTGTGTGCCCAGGTGGATAGTGCCGGAATGGGGGGATTGTTTGGTTTGGAATCAGAAGGCGAAGATATCAAAGTGCATGTTTTACCCTGTGATCGGGTTTTTGCCATGGTACGAGAGGGTCTGATCGACAACGCGGCCTCCATTATCGCGTTGCAGTGGTTACAGCTAAATCAATCTGAACTGAAACACCGTTGGCAAAATTCGATCTAGAGTGGAGTGGATAAATTTTCAAGGTATCTCTTATACTGGTGCATGCTATTCCAGCCGGTAACCCGGTGACTCATAGGGAAGCGAGTGTAAAACCATAAGTGGTGGATGGATCTATGATGAAAGCTGAATTTGTTAACCCGTTTTTGACGTCGATGACCAATGTGTTAACCACCATGGCTCAGATCGAATCCAAGCCAGGGAAACCAACAGTCAAGAAAACGTCGACAGCATCGGGTGCGGTGACGGGTATTATTGGTATGGCTGGGGAGCAGCTCAAAGGCTCATTTGCGGTTTCATTTTCTGAGCCCGTGATCTTCGCTATTACAAAGCGGATGCTCGGTGAGGAGGTTTCCAGTGTGAATGAAACCGTGATTGATATGGTCGGTGAACTGACGAATATGGCGACGGGAGGAGCGAAAGCTTTGTTAGCGGAACAAGGGTTTGAGTTCGATATGGCGGTGCCGGTTATGATCAGTGGTAAAGACCATCGGATTGAACATTCCTCCAACGGGCCGACCATTGTCTTACCTTTTAACACCGAATACGGTGACTTCTTTATTGAAGTAAGCTTCATTCCTGCCGCTTGATCAAACTGTTCATCCCTTCAATATGCCACACTGATTATATCTCCTGGTGAAAAGTGTGGCTGGTATGCCCCCGTTCCCAGTTGCGTTAAGATAACGTTGATTCGAACAGTCGTACCTGAAGGTACGTAGAGAACTCCATGAAGCGTAAATATATACCAGACCTGCGCAAACAGACGGCTCAGTGTGAAGCCAACTATATGCGCCTGATGAAGTTAATGCCTGATTTGGACGAGGTTGACGAGCGTTGTTTTTACGTGAGCTGGCCTGAGCATCAGGCACGTCTGCGTCTGGAGGTAGAGGAGCGCTTTACCTACACCACGACGTTGCGTGTGTCACAGCAACATGATCACGATTCGCCCTGGCTGGATGCTCCGGTTTTGGTCGTACGGCTATACCATGACGCCACAGCGGCAGAGGTGGTGTGTCTGCGCCGCAGTCAGCTGTCGGGTGTATACCGTTATCCTAACCAACAGATGTATCAGCCCGACGAGAAGATTCAGCTCAACCAATATCTGGGAGAATGGCTCACTCATTGCCTGAGTCATGGGCATGTGATGGAACCCGTCTTCATCGGTTAGCTCAGTAAGGCGCTTTCATTCGTGCAAAAAATACTTCAGATTACCGATATACATCTGCAGGCAGATCCGACGGAAAAGCTGCAAGGTGCTGTAATCGAACAGCGCTGGCTTTGTGTTTTGGCACACATCCAGGCTCATCATCTCGATGCCGACTTACTCATGCTGACGGGCGATCTGGTGCATCATTCGGGCCCCGTTGCCTATCAGCGATTAACACGGCATCTTGATGAATTGGGCTTGCCTGCCGTTTGGATTCCCGGAAATCATGACAACGTCGAAGAGATGAGCCTATACGGTTCTGTCGCACTCAATCGCGATACCGTTGATCTGGGGGGCTGGCGAGTGGTGCTCCTGGATTCTACGGCGGCGCCCGATGGCCGGGGCAGCGGCAGCTTAAGCTCGAGTGAGATACAGCGTCTGCGTAACGAGCTTGATAGACAGGAAGATAAGCATCTTTTGCTGGTGTTGCATCACAACCCTCTTGCATTGGGGAGCGTCTGGCAGGATGCGATTGCCCTGCAGAATGCAGACCAACTCTGGCCGCTCTTGAAAAATAACACGCATGTTCGCGGTATTATTTTCGGGCATGTCCATCAACAATGGACGCTGAACCATAAGGGCGTAGCATTATTTTCTTCCCCCGCTGTTGCGCCGCAATACAAAGCGAGGTGTTCTGACGTGACGTTAGAAGATGACCCTGCCCTAACAGGCCCGGCATACCGGGTTTACCATCTGCAACCTGACGGTAATATCATGGCGGAAACCGTTCGCCCGGTTGACTCAGTTGCACCCTGAGAGTGTGTCGGGTAACGTCTCTCAGTTCCTGGCACTGTAAAAAATACACTTCTGGCCGATAAGACAAGTATTCTAGGGTTGAGGACAATTGATGCAGAGACCTCTGTTTATCTATGTACATGGTTTTAACAGTTCACCCGCGTCGATAAAAGCGCAACTGTTTGGCCGATACCTGAGCGAATATCAGGTAGACGCCGACTATGAAGTGCCGGAACTCTCACACTGGCCTGCGCAGGCGATCTCACAGCTTGAAACAATTATTACAGCGAATACACACCGCACCGTGCTGCTCATCGGTAGTTCATTGGGTGGTTTTTATAGCACCCATCTGACCGAGCGATACGATAATCTGCGTACGGTATTGGTGAATCCGGCTGTGCGCCCTTATGCGCTGCTGGAATCATGGTTAGGTGACAATGAAAACCTCTATACCCATGAGAAGTACCTGTTGACGCGTGATCACCTTCAGCAGCTGTTGGATATCAATTGTGAAACGATAAAAGACCCTTCCCGCTACCTGTTGCTGACACAAACAGCAGATGAAACACTGGATTACCGTGAGGCTGTGGATAAATATCCTCACTCGCCGCAATTTGTTCAGCCCGGTGGTAGTCATGGATTTGACCAGTTTGAGAACCTGATCCCCGCAATTTTAGCGTTCAGCGAAGGGCGTGTTGTGTTACCGCCCGCTGATCCACTCTGTTAGTCGTCACGGTTGTTAAGGATTTATTAGATGACGAATGAATATACAGCTGATGCGATTGAAGTCCTCAGCGGACTGGACCCGGTAAAGCGCCGTCCAGGCATGTACACCGAAACTGACCGCCCAAACCATCTGGCGCAGGAAGTGATCGATAACTCGGTGGATGAAGCTCTGGCAGGTCATGCCAAGCAGATCGATGTTATTTTGCATAAAGACCACTCCGTATCGGTCAGCGATGACGGCCGTGGTATGCCGGTGGATATCCACCCCGAGCAAGGAGTGAGCGGCGTAGAGCTGATTCTCTGTAAGTTGCATGCAGGGGGTAAGTTCAACAACGATAACTACAAGTACTCTGGTGGTTTGCACGGGGTGGGTGTATCGGTGGTGAATGCGCTCTCCAAGCTCTTGGAAGTCACGGTTAAACGTGACGGCAACGTCTACCGTATTGGCTTTGCCGACGGGGATAAAGTCTCCGATCTGGAAGTGGTTGATACCTGTGGAAAGCGCAATACAGGTACAACGGTGCGCTTCTCTCCTGATCCTAAGTATTTTGACTCACCCAAATTCAGTGTGGTCCGCCTGAAACACATGTTGCGCGCGAAAGCCGTTCTGTGTCCGGGGCTGAAAATGACGTTCACCAACCTGACGGGAGCGGAGAAAGAAAAGGACGAGTGGCTATATGAGGATGGCCTGACAGCTTATCTTCAGGGTGCAACGCAGGTCTTTGAGACTCTGCCTGCCGCGCCATTTTCGGGTTCTTTACAGGGCGAAGAGGATGCTGTCGAGTGGGCGGTGCAGTGGTTGCCGGAAGGTGGTGAACTGGTATGTGAAAGCTACGTTAACCTGAT